>JAHBVV010000015.1 GCA_019637335.1 Candidatus Hydrogenedentota bacterium
TCCGGACACGTTGTTGTACATTAATCGTAGTGCATCCGTCTTCGAGATTTTTGCCCGATCTCGCTCTGTCGCCTACCTTCAAAGGATCCTTCCTATTTTAGGTTTGGGTTCGAAGGCCGACCTGGAAGAAGTGCTTTTAGCGTTCAAAGAACAGAAGCTTTGGCTGCCTCGCTGGAACGTCAATTCGTTCTCACCTTCATACTTGATGGGATTCGATCAATTGGGGTCCACGAAGTAACGAAGGACCGACGGAGATAAAGGCACGCAGTCCAAAGACATCAAGACCGCACTGCGCCTTGCGAGAAACGTTTCGGAGGAATTTCATGCCAAAAACAAAAACAACCCAATACGATGTCGCGGAACACCTCCGCACCCCCGAGGAAATGGCCGCCTATCTCGAGGCTTGCTTCGAAGAGGCCGATGGAGATGCCGCGTTCATCGCCAAGGCCCTGAGCGATATAGCCCGCGCCAAAGGTATGACCCAGGTCGCACACGACGCTGGACTGTCCCGCGAGAGCCTCTACCGGGCGCTGTCCGGGGACCATAGCCCCAGCTTCGACACGATTCTGAAGGTTGTCGAGGCACTGGGACTGAAGCTCCACGCAGAAGCACCAGAAGACTGAACGCGCCCGATCTCGTATGGAGTATCGATAGTCGCAAGCAGCCGATTGCTCGGTATCGTTGTGCGACGACCTACGGTTCCGCTTGTCCTGCGGACGGTTGCAGCAACTACCTGACGGGCTTCCGGTGCGTGAAGGATGTGAAATAGCCCCAACGCATGTTCCCTTCGCGTCTTCGCGCCTTTGCGTGAATCAAGAGCACTGTCACACAATGGTGTCGCTATGCAAAGCAACCTACTCCAGAACATGTGGAGAAAGCATGTTGCCCCCTCCCGCCCCGCTGTGCCACCATGAGTCTGTCCGGGGGGGACCGGACACCGCTCCCCCCGGGAAAGGAGGCCGCCATGCGCGCCAAGTCTTTTCTCTCTATTGCCCTGCTCCTCGCGACTCCCGCGTTGGCCGATCCCTGGCAGGACGCCGATCAGAACGGCGAGCAGGCGCGCCAGGCGTTTCTGGCCTGTTCCCGCTTTGTCGATGGCTGGCTGCAGCACGCCGACCCGGTTTCGGGGCTGATCCCGCGCAACCTCGCGAAGGACTTCTATTGGAACGCGCGGGACGCGGCGGCGGACAACTATCCGTTCATGGTGCTGTCGGCGTTTTACACCAACCGCGCGCTTTTCGACGGGCGCATGCACGACATGCTGCGCGCCGAGCAGCGGCTGACGAACCGCGTGGGCGCGCTGCCAGACGATTTCGTCTTTGCGACCCAGTCCTTCCGGACGGAAGAGCCGGACATGGCCGCGGTCATTTTCGGCGCGAGCGAATACGTGAAGGACGGGCTCCTGCCACTGAACGAACTCCTCGGGCCGAGTCCGTGGACGGACCGGATGATCGAATTGCTGGACGGCATCTGGGAGCACGCGGAAATCGACACGGAAGTCGGGAAGCTGCCGTCCACATCGCACGAGGTGTGCGGGGAACTGATGCAGGGCTACGCGCGGGTCTACTGGATGACCGGCGAGGAAAGATACCGCGACCGGGCGTTCCAACTTGCCGCCTACTTCCTCGATCACCACTCCCCCATCGAGGCGGAAGCGCTGCGCCTCGATGATCACGGCTGTGAGGTGATTGGCGGGCTCTCCGAGGTGTATTACATCGCCTCGAAGGAAGATGCCGAGCGCCACGCGCGCTGGAAACCCGAGATGCACCGGATCCTCGACCGCATCCTGGAGGTCGGACGCGATGCGCACGGGCTGCTCTACAACCGCATCGACCCGCGTGACGGGAAAATTCTGGACGAGGACCGCACGGATAACTGGGGCTACAACTACAACGCCTTTCTGGTCGTCGCGCAGGTCGATGATGCGCCGCGCTTCGAGGAGGCGGTGCGCTTCACGCTGCAGAACCTTATGGCGAACAAAGATTTCCCCTGGGAGGGCGACATCGCCGACGGCATCGCGGATTCGCTGGAAGGCGGGCTGAACCTGATGAACCGCCTGCCGGAACCCGCCGCGGCCGAGTGGGCGGACTACATGGCCGTCCGGCTGCTGGCGAAGCAACGCGACACCGGCGTGGTGGCCGGCTGGCACGGCGACGGCAATTTCGCGCGCACGGCGCTGATGTGGGCGCTGTGGAAGACGCAAGGTTGCTACCTGGAGCCCTGGCGCAATGATTTGCGTATTGGCGCGGTACCGGATGAAAACGGCGGCCTGTACCTCGCGGTCTCCGCCGACTGGCCCTGGGAGGGAACGATACGCTTCGATATCCCGCGCCACAGCGAATACTTCGAGATGCCAGACGACTACCCGCGCCTCAATCAGTTTCCCGAATGGTTCACGGTGGCGGAGGACGCCCAGTATACGGTGGATGGGGCCGCCACGACCGGCGCCGAACTACGCGCCGGTTTGCCGGTGACCGTGGACGGCCAGACGCCGGTGCATATTGCCATCGCGCGCCAGCCATAGGCGTTACAGGGACGGCAGGGACATCAGCGACGGCAGGGACGGAATCGGACAGCGCGCTGTTAACATTGCGTTGGGAGCCGGATACGTCCCTGTTGTCCCTGTTGTCTCTGCTGTCTCTGAAACCCCAGCCGTCCCTGCTGTGCTGGACAGGCGGGACGCCCGCCCTACTCCTTCACGGCGAAGTAGAATCCCCAGCCGCCGCCGATCTGGTCTATCTTGAGCAACACCGTGTTCTTCCCCTTCTTCAGCGGCAGCGTCACGTGCTCATCGCCGGGCCGCGCGGTGCGGCTGGCTTTGTTCTCGAGGAGCAACGCGCCGTTCAGCCAGAGCTTGATGCCGTCGTTGCTGCCGAGCGCCACTTTCAGCGCGGTATCCTCCTCGACGATGAATTCGCGGTAGGCGTAGGCGACGCCATCCTCGCTGGGCTGCATGATGCGCGCCAGATCGACGTATCCCGTGCGGCCGGGCTTTAGCGGTTGCCAGCGGACGGTCTGGCCGCCCACACCGGTGTACGTCTTTTCCAGGGCGATTTCCATCTCCGGCGGATAGGCGGTGTCGAAGCCCGCGCGGTCCTGGTTGTCGAAGGGGCCGATCACCCGCCAGTCCGTGATGTATTCCGGCGCTTTTTCCACCTCGGCGATGAACGCGGCAATCGTCTCGGCGCCGAATTGTTCGCCGAACTGCCCGATCTCGTGCTCCGCCATAACGCGCTTGAAGGTCGCCAGGGTCCCGGGCATGGCGTCGCGGCTCAGGTAGTCCGCACCGCCGACCGCGTAAAACTGGAGTCGCGCGTAGTGGATCGGCAGGTGGGCCAGCTCCACGCGCTTGAGCAGCGCGGGATCGCCCTGGGCCGCATCCAGCGCCTTCGCAAAGTGCGCGTCGGCGCTATCCAGGAAGGCGGGCGTGAGGTAGGCCATCTGATCGAGGCTCGCGAAGATGCTGAAGCGCATGTCCGCAGGCTTCACGGCTTCGTGCGCCTCGCGGATGTAAGCCGCAATGTGCGGCGCCGCCGGGCCGTAGACGTTGGTGACAAATTCGTCGATCAGCGCGCGGCCATCCTCGTACGGGTCCCACATGAGCTGCGCAAAGATCCACGCGCGCAGCGCGGAGAACTCCCCGCCGCCGTGCGGGCGCACGTTGTTGCCCTGCGCAAAGAGCCCGATGCAGTTGCGCTCGGCGTAGAAACGCGGGTGCGCAATGACCGATTCCAGATTCGGATAGGGCATCAGGTAGTGGCGGAAGTTGGTGAAGTAATCCCAGATGGTGATGGAGTCCGTGATTCTGCTCCAGCCTTCGAGCCGCTCCACGAACACCTCGTGGTCGTCGCACTGCCCGATCGGATGCGCCTGGCAATACTCGTAGTGGCACATGCGGATCGTGACATTGTCCCGTGGCCGCACGTGCTTCGGCGGAATCTCGGAGTAGACATAGGCCAGGGTCTGGAGCTCCACCCCCGGATGCTTCTCCGCCACCACGTCCGCGATCTGGTTCACGAAATGCAACAGCGTGCCGGCGTGGCTGCCCTCCGCCTCGTCGATCGCCGCGCAGTTGTCGCACTCGCAGTAGCCGTAACCGTCGTTCTGGTCGACGGAAAACAAATCGGCCTCGGGATGTTCCGCAATCCACTGAAGCACCCGCTCCGTCGCGATGCGCAGCACATCGGGATTCGTCAGACACAGCTGCACCCGGTTGCCCTCGCGCTGCCGCTCGCCGTCCACGAGCGAGAAGTACTCGGGGTGCGCGTCGAAGTACTCCTCCGGCGGAACGAGCTGATTAAAGGTGTGCACGAAGGGATAGATGACGTAGCGACCGCCTTTTTCCTCAGGAATGGGAACCATCGAGGGGTTGATCCGGTTGAACACCGCAAAATCCACGTCGTGAACTTCGCGGTACCATGGCTCGCGGTTGACGAAAGCCGGTTTCTGGCGGTCGGGAAGCCCGTCCACCCGCAAGGTCATCATCTCGGGAACCTTCGTCACGTCGCGCGTGTACCACCGGCATCCAAAATGGTCCCGCAGCAACCCGATCACGCCGTAGAGCGTGCCGCGCGGTGCGCCCCCGGCGATGAGCAGGGCATCACCCACCTGTTGGATGATGTACTCCTCCTTGCCGAAGCTGGCGGGGTCCAGATCGCCGATAAGCGATGCGGGCGCGCCGTCAAAACCCACGTAGATGACCTTGCCCGCGTCATCCGCCTCGCGTACGAGAGGCAGGCGCGCGCCGCTCATGCGCTCCACGTAGTCCCGGAGCACGGTGGCCGCGTACTGTTCCGGCGCGCTCGCGGCGGGCGACGAGTAGATCGCGTAGCCGCTCTTGCCGCCGTCCACCAGCACCAGCGGCGCCGAGGCAGCCTGAAGCCCGCCCACACACGCCAGAAAACACACCACCCCGTACCGTCCCATGCGAAACATGGCGTCCCGCTCCTTTCCGAGAAAACTTACAGCCCCCAAAAAATAATCGCACCGCGTTCGCGCCGACTCCATCAGTCCTTCCGGACGTAGATCTCTCCGATCGGATAGTCCGGCGAGGGCGTCAGGGCCTCGTCCATGTAGGAAAGCAGCTGCCGGACCACTTCCGGGTGCTTCGCCGCGAGATCGTTGGTCTCGCCGGGGTCCTTCGCCAGGTCGTACAGTTCCAGGGCATTGTCCACGCCGTTGCGGACGCCCTTCCAATCCCCCGCGCGCACGGCCTGCATGAAGACCTCGCGGCAATGGCCGTAATCCCAGTACAGGTAGGTATGTTGCGCAACCTGCTCCTCGCCGCGCAGGGCGGGCAGCATCGACAGGCCATCCACGTCCGCGGTTGGCTCCAGGCCGGCCAGTTCGGCCAGGGTCGGCAGGATGTCGTAGTGCGCCCAGATCTGATCGCTCACCCGGCCCGCGGGCACCTGGCCCGGCCAGTGCGCAATCATGGGCACGCGGATCCCGCCTTCATAGTTCTGGCGCTTGTGCCCGCGAAAGACGCCATTGCTGTCGAAGAACTCCTCGTCGTGGCTATCCGTGGGATCCGGGCCGTTGTCGCTCGTAAACAGGATCAGGGTGTTACTCTCCAGGCCCAGTTCCTTCACATGCGCGGCGATACGGCCGACATCGCGATCGAGCATGGTGACCATCGCCGCGAAGTTCTTTTCCGTCTGCGGCCAGTCCCGGTCGCTGTAGGGCGCGTCGGACGGCACGATCTGCGATTCCGGCGTGTCCTTCGGGAAGTCGGACCAGTGCGGCAGGGTGTAGGGAAGATACAGGAAGAAGGGATTGTCGCGGTTGGTCTCGATAAACTCGAGCGCCTTTTCCGTAAATAGATCCTGCGTGTACTGCCCGCGCTTCTCGGCGCGGTTTCCGAAGAGCAACACCACCCGGTCGTTCTCCATCAGGTGATCCGGATAGTAAAAATGCGCCTGGTCCTGGTCCAGGTGGCCGTAGAAGTAGTCGAAACCCTGCAGGTGGGCCATGCCCCACGAACCCGGGTTGCCCAGGCTCCACTTGCCGATCGCGGCCGTGGCGTACCCCGCCTGTTTCAGCACCTCCGCCACCGTCACGTCGTCCGGCCGCAGAAAAACATAGTGCGGGATGTTGTCGCGGACCCGATTGTTCCCGTTGTGCATCCCGGTCATGATCGACGAACGGCTCGGCGCGCATACCGATGCGCCGGCGTAGCACTGGGTGAAGCGCGTGCCCTCCGCCGCGAGCCGGTCGAGGTGCGGCGTCTGGATCACTTTCTGGCCGTAGCTCCCCAGATCGCCGTAGCCCAGGTCGTCCGCCATAATCAGGATGATATTGGGCCGGGCGCCGGGCCCCGGGAAGGACGCCGCTTCGGCCAGGGCCGCGGGCAAGATCGCCGCCAGGACAACGGGCAACATCAAACAGGAACGCATGACACATCCTCCCGGATTGCGGTTCGTTAATCTCGGGAGTATGGCAGTGGCGGGCGGCGCCGGTCAACGGGCGAATCGCCTGCTTGTCACGCGCGGGCGTTGGTGTTACCATGCCCGCATCTACCCCCAACCACCCACGACCGGATGCGCGCCGCCATGGATCACATCGAACTGCTTGCCAGCCCGTCCGTTGCATCCGCCGTGCGGCTGGGCGATCCCTGGGAGACGTGGAACCTGGTGGTGGAGTCTGTCTCGGGCCCGCCGGATCCCCACGTGGTGTTTCAGCGCGCCGATAGCGCGCGGCCGGGCAACCTCGTCCAGCGCTGCGCCACGCCCCGCCTCGATCCGTACGACCGCTTCGTTGTGGCGGTGGAGTTGCGCGCATCGGGCGGGGGCGCGGCGGGCCTCAATGTCTACCTCCACCCCGACGCGGCGGAGGAGGCCCCGCACCAGGTGTTTCAGTTGGCCCACCCGGGCGACGGTGACTGGCATGTGCTCACCCGGGAGATTCCCATCCCCGAGCCCCGGCCCGATCACGTGCGGCTGATGATTGTGCTGCGCGCCGGCGAGGCGCCGATCGCCGTCCGAACGCTTTCACTGCGGCGCGAGCGCGCGGCCACCGCACCCGCTCCCGATCTCGACGCGCTGCACATTACGCCCGCGTACCATGCGGCGGTGCGCGATTTGGTTGACCGGCACCCCGCCTCGGGCGACCCGGTCTTCCGCGATCATTTGTTCCGATCATTGATCGGCGGCAACCGCAAGGGCATCCGCACGGTTCAGGCGATCGCCGACCGCCTGCGCGGCGCGGGCAAGAACATCGCGGGCGGGCGATTTCTGGATCTCGGGTGCGGCACGGGCGGCGCGCTGGTTGGCGCGCGCAGGCTCGGGGCGGCGTGGTGCGAGGGCTGGGAGATCAACGCGGAAAAAAGGGCGCTGGCGCGGCTCAACCTCTCCAGCCTCTTCGGCGAGGATGCGGTGACCGCGGTCCGCGACATGAATATGGAAGATACCGACGCTACCGCGCCGCCGTTCGAGCCGTATGGTCTGGTGTTCTGCGAAGAGGTACTGGAGCATGTAAAGGACCTTGATGCGGCCCTGGCCACGCTGGCGCGGTGTATCGATCCCGATTGTGGCGCCGCCCACGTCACCATTCCCGCCGGGTACGCCCTGGCGCACGTGCTGCGGGATCCGCACTTGCAGCTGTTCGGCATCACGCTGTTGGATCGTTTCGAGGCGCAGCCCATCGCAACCGCGCTGAAGAACCACACGCACTACGCCGCGATGATGGGCGCGTACCACCCCTGGAGCGTCTATCTCGCGATCTTCGCGCGCCACGGGCTCGCCTGCATACCGGTCGAGCCGCCGGACGTGTCCAACCGCGCGATCCGGGCCGCCGCGAACCAACTCGCGGAGATCCGGAAGCAACGGGAGGCGCTTGTGGACGCGTGGAGCGCCAGGGTGGACAGCGCAACCATCGCGCTCGTTGCGGAACGGGTGGACGGCTACGTGGCGGGCGCGGAAACCGCCCTCGAACAGGCCCGCGCCGCCGCGAGCGACGCCCCGGAGCGCCGGCAGTTCGTCGAGGACTACGCGACCTCCCACATCGATCTAATCGTCGCTCCGGCGGGAAGCCCCGTGCTGGCGCGATGATATGACGCGGTTTGGCGCGGCCGGCTGGCGGCGTTGGACCGCTCCAGTCCATAATACGGGCATATTCGCCATTTCCCGCCGAACCTGAGGGTTGTTTCCCATGTTCCGAATTCTCCTGCCGCTCTACCTGCTCGCCATTGTCTCCAGCACAGCCCAGACCACGATCGGCATTCCGCTGAAGCCGGATCCGCCCATTGCCGTGGACGCCGCGCTCGGGGATTGGTCCGCCGTGCCGGGCGCGATCACCATTGACCAGCCGGAGCAGGTCGCGCACGGCGTAGGGGCGTGGGCCGGCCCGGAAGACCTCAGCGGCGTTGTGCGCCTCGCGTGGCGCGCGGAATATCTGTTTCTCGCCGCCGAGGTGACGGATGACGCGATCGTGCAGGGCCAGCGCGCGTCCGGCATCTGGCAGGGCGACCATATCGAACTATACATCGATGTAACGCCCGACGCCGAACCGGATCGCCCGGACTTCGGCGCGGGGCAGTTTCACCTGGCGCTCAGCCCGGGCAACTTCCAGAGCACCGGCGACGCCCTCCTGGACACGCGTCCGGAGGCCTTCTGCTACACGCCGCGCGGTCTCGATACCGGCGGCGTCCTGGTGGCCTCGGCCCAGACGGCGACCGGGTGGATACTCGAGGCGGCCATTCCCTGGGCACTCCTTGGCCTGCCCCCGGAGGCGGGCGCGCCCCTGGGGATCGAGATCGGCCTGAGCGACACCGATGGCGGCGAGGCCCGGCAGGAGACCATGCTGACGATAGGCAGCGCGGCCTGGTCCCACGCGCGAGACCGTCTCCAGCCGATGGCGCTGGCCGGGACCGATGGCGTCGCGGCGGAGCGCGCGGTGTCCTTTCCTGTTTTCGAGGCGATCGAGCTCGCGCAGGGCCAGTCCGAGACGATTATGTTTGAGGCGCCGCTCGTTCCGGAGGGGCGTCAGGCGGTCCTTCGCCTCCTGGCCCGGCTCCACTTCGATCAGGTCGCCGGATACACCCAGGCCCTTCGGCTCGTGCTCAACGATCAGCCGATCGCGGGCAATCGCCTGATGAACAAGGATCTCCGCGAGACCTCGCGCGGGGGCGCGGTCTATTCGATGTATGCGGGCGACCAGTTCTCCACGTACTACAGCCCCGATTTCGACGCGCCCAACACCAACGACTTCTATGGGCTCCAGGGCGGCGTTGTACCCTGCCTGTTCGAGCTGGATGTCACCGATCTGTTGAAAGATGGCGCGAACACGCTCGCCGTGCGGCACAGCGCCGATGAACGCATTCAGCAGGTGCTCCACGCCGCAAACGGCTCCCTCGTGTTCCAGACCCCGCCGCCGCCGGAACAGGCCAAGGCCGGCCCCCCGACCGGCCCCCTTCCCAATATCGCGCCGCGGCGGGATTTGCGCGTCGCCTACACCGCCGAGGCCGGTCCCGACGCCACCATCGCCCTGGCCTTCGGCGAAGCGCGCGTCACCGTGCAGAGCCGCTTCTCCACGCCCGCGCCGGCCTGGGTCCACGGTTCGAACGACTACTTCCGACACCACCGCCGTATCGAGCAGCGGGGCGAAGGCGTCGCCGTGTTTGACACGTTCACCAACCTCACCGAGGAAAACCTGGGGATCATGCACCGGCACGAAGCGTCCCTCGGCGACAATCTGAAACGCCTCTGGATCGCCGGCCTCGAACAGCCGGGCGGAAGCGGGAGCACACACACCCCGGCGAACTGCACGACCTTCGCCGCGGCCGGCGGCTGGGGACTGGGCCTTATCGCGGCGGACGACGTCTTCCGCGTGCACAGTACAAACTACGGCATCGACGGCGTCATCGGCGTGGCGGACAACCAACTCGTGCTGCCGCCGGGCGAAAGCTACACCGCCGAGTGGCGCATCGTTCCGGTGGACGCGCCGGATTACTACACGTTTATTAACAGCGCGCGGCGCTTGATGGACGCGAACTTCACCATTGACGGCGGCTTCGCCTTCCTGCGCTCCGGACCGCTGACGGACGCCTGGTCCGACGAACAGGTGAAGAATTTTCTCGAGTGGAAGGACCCGGAGTACGTCTGCGCCACGATTTTCTCCAACTACCAGGGCCGCTACGCGCACGGCACCGCATTCCAGCAGGTCGAGCACGACTCCTACGTGACCTCCTTCGCGCGCTGGCGCGGGATGTACGACGCCACGTACATGATCTATTTCCACTGCTTCCTCGACGTCACGGACGAGGGGCCGGAACGCTTTGCGGACGCGCGCATCCTGCGGCCCGACGGCAAGCAGGCGGACTACGGCAAGGAGGACCAGCGGCTGTACCTGCCCATGACCGGCAACCGCTACGGGGCGGAGGTTCAGAAGAACGTCGATGTCATCCTCGACAAAATCGGCGCGGACGGCGTCTACTGGGACGAGCACCAGTACAGCAGCGCGCAGTACCACTACGGAGAGCCGTGGGACCGCTTCACCGGCGACATCGACCCGAGGACGATGCAAGTACGGCGTCTGAAGTCCTCGGTCACCCTGCTCACGGAGGACTGGCGGGTGCGCCTCGCGAAGTACATCCAGTCTCGCGGCCCCCTCGTTGGCAACGGCGCGCCGTACACCCGCGCGATGGCCGAGCTGAACTTTCCCTGCTTCGTCGAAACGGGCAGCATCACCAACTGCACCCTGTCGCACCTGTATTCGCCCATCGCCCTCGGCGACCACCTGACCGAACACAGCCAGCAGGACGCCTATGAAACCATGCTCGCCGCGCTGGACTACGGCTGCGTGTACCACTGGTACAACGACATGACCGTAACCCCGACGCACAAGACGATCACCTCCTGGATGTTCCCGATCACGCCCCTCGAGCTGCACGCGGGATACATCATCGGCGAGGAACGGATTATCACGAAGGTCAGCGGCAAATTCGGCTGGGGCGACGCGTCGCAACACGAAGTCCACGTCTTCAATGATCGCGGCGAGGAGGTCGCCGATTTCGATGCGCCCTTCACCACGGAAAATGGCCAGACCTGGACCGAACTCCGCCTCGCGGAGGACTGGTGCGCCGCCATCGTGCGGCGATAGATCCACCCAGCCGCCGCCCCATTTCCCGCAAGGCTGTAAATGCTCATCTACACGGTTGTCTTCATAGCCCTGTTCCTTGGCTGCATGGCGCAGTCCGCGGTCGGTTTCGGCTCGATGCTGATCGCCATGCCGCTGCTGACCTTTGTGCTTCCGCTCCAGGTAGCCGCGCCTGTTCTTGCGCTGATCGGGCCGCCCACCACGATCTACATCTTCCACCTCAACCGCCACGGCGTGGATTGGCGCGAGGTGGGCCGGATCATGGCCGGTGCGCTGGCCGGCGTGCCGCTGGGGCTCTGGGCGCTGGAAAGCCTGAATCCCGCCTGGATTATGCGGGCCGTGGGCGCGGTGCTCGTGGCGTACGCCGTCTATGTGGCGGCCATTGAACCGCGACTGCGGCCCCGGGCGAACATGCGGTCAGGCAATATCGCGACGAGCCTGGCCGCCGGGCTCTGCACGGGCGTGCTTGGCGGCGCGTTCAATACCGGCGGCCCCCCGCTCATTTTGTATGGGGACTGGCTGCGCTGGCCCCGGGCGCGGTTCAAGGCGATCCTGCAGGCGGTGTTCCTGGCCAATGGCACGCTGATCATTATCGGCCACGCCCTGGCGGGAAATGTGCACACCGGCGTGCTGCCCTATGCCGCCGCCGCCACGCCGGGCGTGATAGCGGGGCTTTACGCCGGGCGCCACATCGATCGCCTGCTCAGTCCGGCGCATTTCCGCTACGCGGTTCTCGGCATGGTCGCGCTCCTGGGCCTTTCCCTGATCGCGCGCTGACGAGCCGGGATCAGCGCCCAAGTAGCGATTGAATGCGCGCCGCCAGCTGGGGGTTCCCGCCCGAACGCGCCTGCTCCAGCGCGCGCTCCAGGTAGGGAATCGCCTTCTCCATCTCGCCCCGCTCGTAGTAGTACGTGCCCGCCTTGTATTCGGCGGAGGGCAGAGAAGGCTCCAGCCGCGCCGCCTCGGCGTACTGCACCATGGCCGCCTCCACCTCACCCAGTTGCAGGAGGGCCTGGCCCCAGTTGTATCGGGCCTCAAAGGATTCGGGCCGGAGTTCGAGCGCCTTCTCGCAGTGCGGGATTGCGTCTAGCGGGCGCTTGAGCTCCAGGTAACAGCCCGCCAGGCCATGGTGCGCGGGCTCCATGGTCGCATCCAACTCCAGCGCCTTCTGGAAGAGCGGAATCGCCTCTTCGTAACGGCCCTGCCAGTAGTAGTTGTTGCCCAGGTTCAAGCTCAGTTCGCCATCCCGCGGCGTGTTGCGGGCCGGCAGCGACACCGCCTTCTCCAGGTAAGGCGCGGCCTCCGCAAAGCGGTCCATCTTCTGAAGCATTTCGCCCAGTTCCGAGTTTGCCTCGAAGTTATCCGGGTCGAGCTCCAGAGCCCGCCGGTAGTACGCCACCGCCTCCTCGGGCCGTTTCCGGTCGTTTGCGTGAAAGCCCTTCGTCAACAACTGGTCCACGTGAAAGCAATACCGGTCCAGGCCATCCACCCAGGGATCGGGACTCGCCTCGAAGCGGCCCAGCAGATTGGTCGAGGCCAGCGCGCGCTTCTGCTCCTCTTCCTTGCCCTGCGCCTCGTACACCGTCGCCAGCAACCGGTGGGCGACGCCAAACTGGGGGTGGGCGCTCAGAAGCGAACGCAGGTGCTGCTCCGCCGTCGTCCAGTCCTCGGCATCCTTTGCGACCCGCGCAAGCCCCAGCCGCGCATACGGATTGTTCACGTGCAGGTCGAGACAGCGCGCGTAGTCGGCCTTGGCGCCTTCCCCATCGCCGGCCTTGTAGCGGTTGTCCGCCCGCCGGAGAATTGCCGGGAGATAGGTCCCATCCAGGGCGATTGTCCGATCCAACAACGTATCAATGTCCCGCATGTCGCCTTTCATACTGCGAACATACGCCAGGAGATACGGCCATTGCGCTTCCCGCGGGTCAAGCGTCATTGCGCGCTCGTAACAGGCCGCCCCCTCATCGTAATAGTAATTGGCCTGGTAGATGCGCCCGAGCTCGCCCACATTCTCGGCCGACGGGTCCGCCTGAACGCGCGCAATCGCCGAATCCAGCAGGGGCGCGAGTTTCTGTCGGCTCGCATCCAGTTCCGGCCGCTCGGGAAGCCGGGCGAGGGTCTCGGCGGCCTCTCGCCGGGCCTGCGTCACGCGCCAGGCGGCGGCGGCCAGGGCAACCAGGACGGCCGCGGATAAAACGGCTATCACGCGCCCGCGCAGCGTAGAAGAGGCGGGCTTCGCACCGGCCATACTCATGGAGCCTCCCCGGACTCGGCCGGTGAGGCCTCGCCCCAGTGGTTGCGCCAGAGCGAGATTCGATTCTCCCGATCATACGGCTGTGCGGTGGGGTAGGATCCCGTCACGAAGTCCACACGCCCGTCGCCATCGATATCGCCGGGCGCCATAACAATCAGATGGGCCGGATAGCGCGTAATATCCCGCCGCGTGAAATTCATTTTGCCGTCGTTCTCGAACCAGATGATGCTGGCGTCGGTCGAGCTCTCGTCCTGGCCCAGCGAGCTGGTGACGATGATATCCAGGTCGCCGTCGTTGTCGATATCCACCGCGTGCCCCGAAGCCGCCCCCGCGAAATCATCGATCCGGTGGTACTCGAACTCCAGGTTGCCCTTGTTTTCCAGCCACTGAATTCCATGCCACGGTCGCGGGCCCGGCGGTTGATAATCGAACGAGTCGCCATTGGTAAACAGGATATCCAAGTCGCCGTCGCCGTCGAGGTCGGCCAGGTTGAGCCCGCTGCTCCCGAAATCCTCATTGGTGGATCCGAAAACCCGGTGCGCGGTGAAATTGGCCTTGCCATCGTTCTCGAAGATGTACACCTCTTCCCATTCCTGAGATACCAGGGCCACGATGTCGAGGTCGCCATCGCCATCCATGTCGGCCACGGGCGTATGAATCGTGCCGGAGAGATTCAGTAGGTTATGGCTCCGATAGAGCCAGTCCTCATCAAGTTTTTCCATCCATCGAATCTCGCCGCGCTCGTAACCAAACTGGCCCACGACCAAATCCAGGTCGCCGTCGCCGTCGAAATCGCCAGCGCGCACGTCCGTGACACGCGCGATTCCCTCCGCGAGATAGTGGACGGTGAACCGCTGCTGGCCATCGTTCTCAAGCACCACCACCGCGCCGATTTCTTCATTGCTGGGCGGCACGATACCCATGGAGGCCACAAGGATATCCAGATCACCGTCCTGATCGATATCCACGGCGCTCAAGTGGGTGGGGCCCTTGATGTTCTCCGCAAGAACGCGCTCGGTGAAGGTCCCCGCTGGCTTCTGCTGCAGCCAGCAGACCGTGTTGGTATTCGCATCGGAGAAAATCACGTCCGGCAGGCCGTCTTGATCGAGATCGACGATGTCCAGATGCGTGATCATCGCCAGGACGCCCTCCGGAGGCGGATTCCCGATGCGCTCGTACTTCAGGAAGTCGATCTGGGGGGCGCGCGCGGGTTTCGCCGCCTGGCGCGCGGCATCGGTATCCAGCGTTTCGGTCTCGGACCCCGCGCAACCGTGCAGGACGCAGGGCATCAACAATAACAGGGCGGCAGGTTGGCGAAAAAACAATCGGCGGAAGGTCTTTAATACAGCCAAGGTTTGTCTCCTCAAGAAAAAGACCCAAGGTCGCCGCCAGTCTAGCATGCGGCGGCGGAAATCCGCCAATCCCGGCAGGGGCGCCTACATCCCGTAGTCCCGCAGTTTGTAGATCAGGTTTCGGCGGCTGATGCCGAGCAACTGGGCCGCGCGGGTCTTGTTCCCGCCGGTCTTCTCCAGGGCCTCCAGGATGGCCTGGCGCTGGATGGCCTCCATATCGCCCACCAGCACGCTGCCCGGGGTGCGCGCCTCGTTCTCTCCGCGGCGTATCGCGTCGGGAAGGTCCGACGCCAGGATCTGCTGGCCCACCGCCAGAATCGCCGCGCGTTCCAGCGCATTTCGCAATTCCCGAACGTTTCCGGGCCAGCCATGGGCAAGCAGGCAGCGCTCGGCGGCTGGCGCGAGCCGCTTGCCATGGGGTTTCAGGAACCGTGCCGCCAGGGGCAGAATATCCTCGCGCCGCGCGGCCAGCGGCGGAACCGTCAGGGGAAACACGTTGACGCGATAATACAGGTCATCCCGGAAACGGCCCGCCTTCACCTCCGCCTCGAGATCCCGGTTGGTCGCCGCAATCAGGCGCACATCCGCGCGCCGCTCC
The DNA here is from genome assembly GCA_019637335.1 of Candidatus Hydrogenedentota bacterium. NCBI lineage: Bacteria > Pseudomonadati > Candidatus Hydrogenedentota > Candidatus Hydrogenedentota bacterium. The sequence continues at coordinate 15,299 of JAHBVV010000015.1, forward strand.
TCCGATCCGCCGATACGGTGGAAGCGGCCCGATTCGAGCACGCGCAGCAGCACGGGCTGAAGCGGAACCGGAAGCTCTCCGATCTCGTCGAGAAACAGCGTGCCGCGATCGGCCTCTTCGAAGCGTCCCGCGCGCTGGCGATCGGCCCCGGTGAACGCGCCTTTCTCATGGCCAAAGAGCTCGCTCTCGATGAGGTTCTCGGGGATTGCGCCACAGTTCACCGTGACGAAGGGGCCATCCCGGCGGAGGCTGTGCTGTTGGATGAACTCGGCGATCACCTGCTTGCCGGTTCCGCTTTCGCCCGATATCAGAATGGCCGCGTCGGTTCCGGCGGAGCGCAATGCCTGCTGAAACACCTGGCGCATGGCCGGGCTTTCCGCCACCACGCCCGGCGGCAGCGTAACGCCCTCGGGGCCGTCCAGCCCATCGCGCGGGGCGCCGAGGGCATCGTCCACCGCCGCGATCAGTTCGTCGAGATCGACGGGCTTCTCCAGGTAGTCCAGCGCGCCCTGCTTGATCGCCGCCACAGCGTCGCGCACATCGATGTAGGCGGTAAGCAGGATGACCGGCAGGTCGGGGCGCATGACCTTGACTTTCGCCAGCACCTCCAGGCCGCTCATTCCCGGCATGCGCACGTCGAGCAGCATCAGATCGCAGCGGTCCGCGGTCGCCAGGCCCGCCGGGCCATCCGCGCAGCAAACGGTGTCGAAACCGGCGCGCGCCAGGGCGTTGTCCAGCAACTGCCGCTGGCCCGGGTCGTCGTCCACAATTGCGATTCGTGCGCGCTCAGCCATGGGGAGAGTGTACCTGTTCCAACCCGCGCAGGGTTACCGCCGCGCCCGCACCGGGCGTGGAATCGATCTCCAGCGACCACCCGTGGGCCCGCGCGATCTGTTCCACGATGCTCAGGCCCAGCCCGCACCCGCCTTCGAAGCGCGTAAAATAGGGCTCGGTCACCCGCGGCAGATCTTCGGGCGCAATGCCGCATCCCGTATCCCGCACAGCCAGGTCGATGCACTCGCCGCGGAATGTGGCGGCTATCGTTATCCGCCCGCCCGAAGCGGTGGCGTGCAGCGCGTTAATAACGAGATTCAGCAAGGCCTTCCGGAGCTGTGCCGCATCGGCGGAAACGGCCACTTCCGGGGATTCGACCGACAATTCGACCCCGCGCTGGCCCGCCTCCCCCTCGACCAGCCTGGCGAAATCCGCGAGAAACGCGCGCAGGGAAACGGTACCGGCTGCGATCTCCGGCGGGCGCGCCAGCCCGAGAAATCCGTTGATATGCCCCACCGTGCGATCGATCTCATCCACAATCCGCGACGCTCGCTCCCGATTTCCGGCGGAATCCGCCGGGGCGTCCGCAATCAACTGCGCTTCGCCGCGCACGATGCCGAGCGGGTTCTTCGTCTCGTGCGCGAGGCCGGCCCCGATCTGTGCGAGTTGCGCCTGGTGCGCCGCCAGTTCCCGCGCCACAATAAGGGCGGTCTGCAACCGGCGCCGCCGCACCGCCCCCAGCGCCACAGCCGCACCCAGGATCACCACCAGCGCGGAGCCCGCCAGCGAAACGCCAAACCGCACCCGATCCCCCTGGATCTCCGCGCGCATGCCGGCGGTATCCATCGCCACCGACAGGACGTAGGGCCCGTCGGGCATGGCCTCCGCCGTGTCCGGTTCCGGGCCGAACGCGGGGCCCTGGAAGCCGCGGCCGCGCCCCAAGCCCGGCCCGCCGCCGAAGGTGATGTCGAATGCCCGGCTCACTTCAAGCACTTCCGGCAGCCAACGCTCCCCAGTTGATGCGGTCCCGTCCATCCGTGCAGTCTCCCCGCCCGAAGCCACCACAACGCCATCCACAGCGCGCAACACCACGCCGGACACATCCGGCGCCGCCGCGAGCTCTTCGAAGATGAGCGAGAGGCGGTCGTGACGGTAGCGGCCCATCCGGCCCTGCGCACGAATACCGGCGGCCAGGGCGTCAAGCGCGGTCTGCGCGCGCGCCAGCATTACCCGCCGGTGGTTTTCCGCCTCGGACCGGTAATCGGCGTGGAGCAAAACGGCGCTGGCGGCCATCGCCAGGATGGCCGCCAGCGCAACGGTTACGGTGGTCTTGTCGGCGTTCATCGCGGGTCCCCGCCCGACATTACCGGGCTGGTGCATTGTACCACGGGCTGCCCGGCCAGGCGCCCGCGCCCGGACCCGCGCCCAGGCCACGGCCCGCGCCGTAGCCGCCGCCGAGCCCGCGCCCCGCGCGGTACCGAAGCCGCCGTTCAGGCCGCGCCCCGGCCAACGCCCGCGCCGAAGCCGGCGCCACGGCCCCGGCCATAGCCCGCGCCCATTCCCGCGCCACGCCGCGCCGCGCCGGGCACGCCGTAGTAGCACGAACCGCGGCCGAATTCATCGACGCTCGGGTTCAATCCGTTCTCGTAGTCCACCAGCCGCTGGAAGGCCGGCAAGTGGTGCTCCATGGTCGCGAACTGAAGCGCCTCGAAGACGCTGCGCACCTCCGGATTCGTCACGTTCTTCAACAACTCGTCAAAGAGCGCGCCGTTCTCGGTTTCGGCGGCGACCGCCGCCTCCGCGGCCTCCTTCAACGAAGCGTACGCGGGAACCTTGTCGGCCCAGGTGTCTTCCGGGACCGGGACCCCATACCGTTCGTGAAGCCAAACCAGCGCCTCCACATGGCGATCTTCCGCGTTGATGATGTTCACGAACGGCCGCACGTCGCCGAAGGTGTCCAGAATCTTCTCGTAGGTGGCCCGGGCCTTGTACTCGTCCTGGATCGCGTCGTTCAGCGCCGTCTTTTCGGCTTCGGTCAGCGGCTTCGCCGGCGCGGCGTTGGCCCCCGGCATGTACAGATAGCAGTTGCCGCGCGGGGCGGCGAACCGCGGTTGCGCCACGGCCTGCACCGCCCCGAACACCAGGGCCAAGCCTACGACGGCAAGTATGCTTTGGATGTACCGTGTGCGTTTCATGGTTCTGTTCCTTTCAGGCCGCCCGCACCGTCGGGCGACCGGTTGTTTCATTCAACTGCCGGTGTCACCTGTAGGAACGCATAAGACATGCCATGAAAAGGTCCGGAATTCTTCCCCCGCCCCCTGCAAAACGCGCGCGCTCGCCCCACAACTGTGCAAACTTTGCAGCCTTCGCGCCGGGCGGCCTCCTCAGCCCCCCAGCTTCGCCTTCAAGACCGCCATCGCCTCCCGGTAGATGGACAATACCTTCTCCCGCTCGGCGTCGTTCGTGTATTCCCCCGTATGCCGGATCGTCACCATGCTCGAGCGCAATTCGGCGATCAGGCTCTCGGCCGCCTCGGGTATGAACAACGGCGCGCCGTCCACATCAATATAGACGGGGCTCGTGTGCGCGAAGAGGGGCTTGCCGTACTCATTGAAGTTCACGCCCAATACTTCCGGGCGATCATAGCTCCCGCGAAACGGCGTGATCCGCGCGGCGATCCACGCGGACCCGTCCACCGGAACCTCAACCTCCGCGGTGGCGGCAAAACCACCGTCGGTCGCCTCGGAAGCGGCGCCGCCCACGATGCGGCCGTTCACCACAAGTTCAACGCCGAGAAAATCGTTCCGGCCCGCCGCGGCCGCGCGCACCTTCACCGTGTCGCCATTCGCGCGCGCGAGGCGGGCGCCCGGCGCGGCGTCATCAACCGAAAAATCGAGCAGCGTGCCGTTGGTGATCCACGATCGGCCCGCGCGCAACGCCGCGAGCCACGGCGCGGTCGCGGCCTCGCCCTCCAGCGCCACCATCGTCATGGCCATATCGTTGATAAACCAGTCCGTGCCCATGCTGATCGGAACGGGAATGCCGATGTTCAGATAGCGATAGAAGCCCGACGCATAGTCGCCCGTCGCGCCGCTGTCAAAGATGATCTGCCCATCGATCAGCCCGGCGACCCAACTTGGGATGTCCTCGTGGCCACGGGTATTGTGGCACCACAGCACGGTGGCTTCCTGTTTTCGCGCCGCTTCGATGCCGGGGCGCAGGAGGCCACCGTCGTTGCCGCGTTTCGTGATCGCGTGGCCGAGACTCGCCGGCAAAATGAGTTCGGGCAAATCAAGAAACATGACGTGCCCGTAGCCCGGCGCCCCGGGAAAGTTGTGCCGGTATTCCTCGCCCCAACCGTACCGAATGCCGGACTTCGATTCGAATCGATCCAGATCCGCCCGGGTGAATCCGTTCGATATGTAGGTCGCGTCCGCCCCGGCGCGCTCCAGGTACGACAGAAACACCAGGTCCAGCCGGTCCGCCATCGCCACCTCAGTCACATACCGCTCGGCCTCGGCGTGATTCATGTCCTTGAGGTGCAGATGCACGTTACCCGCCACCCACCTGCCCGACAGCGCGGGCGCCAGGGGCGCAATCGGAACCGCGACTTCCGCAATGCGCTTTCCGCGTAAATCGACGGTGATCTCCGACCGACGGCTGGCAATGCCCGAGAACGCCGCTATCACGATTTCTTCTGCTGGCACGTCTATTGTGCGCTCGCCCGGCAACACATACCACCGGTTCATCCAGCCATGGGCCGCGGCGCCTTCGGATCGCTCCGAAAGCGCGGCTGTCCGAGGCAGCAGCGCCGCCGGACGGATGGTCTGGCCGGACGCATTCACGAGTTGCACAAGCCCGGGAATGGCGTTGCCGGCGGGATCGACAAGCCGCAGGGTGAGGGCGCATACCGCGGCGTCAGACTGCACCGCGGGCGTGTCCTCGGCCTGCGCGAGCCGGGGCGGCTGGGGAAGCGGCGTGTTCCGCCCATCATGCGCTTGGGCCGAGAACATACATGCGGCGAGCGCCAGCACCACGGAAAAACGCGCAACCGGACCGATCATGGCGACAACCCTTTCTCTATGAGTCTTCTTCATCTACCGCCGGCGCGGTCGGGAATTGCAGGGCGCGCTCGTACACGGGGATCAGGTGCGCGGGCCATTCCAGCGATTCGTCGAGCGCATAGTTCTGCGCCAGCCACGCGAGCCATTCCCGGTTCAATCCGTCGTCATACCACAGCGCGATGGTCCCCAGCAGGCCATCGCCGTAGGTGATACGAATCAATGTGCGCACGTTGCGCGCGTATTCCTTGTCGGCTTCGCTCGCTTCCGGCCCGATTACCGCCGCGGCGAATTCCGAGCGCGAAATGAACCCCGCATAGTCCGCCTGGTGCACATACTCGTGCAGGATCGTGTCGTCGCTGAGCGGCGGCGTGACGATCACCTGTTTCTCCCAGGGATAACCGAAATAGACGCCCGCCAGCCGCGACCCCAAATCGTCGCCCACCGCCAGCCCCTCCACAGTCTCCGTCAGCGGGCCCACGCGAAGCGGCACCGCCTTCAACACCTCGGCCGCCTCCGGGGTGAAGTAGGTTTCGAGAATTTCATCGCGCGCGGCGTTCGCTTCGGTATAGGACGCCGCGCAGCCGGCCCCCAGGACCGCGAGCGCGGCGACAAAGGCCAGGTGGATGCGGTGAGCGGTCATGCGGACAACCTCCATGATTGAAGTCGCAAGTTCGGGCCAGGGGCAGCATAGCGGCCGGGCACGGGGGCATGCAATCGCCGCGCGCGCCTTACCTACCGGGCGGTACGATCGCCCGCATTTACCGGAACAAATTCCCGAATTGCTTTCTTTTCCACGCCAACTTGTGACACAATACGGCCCACCTTCCCGCACCTTGCCACACATCGCAGGCCTCTGGCATGAGGTTGTCACAACCCGCGCGGGCACAGCACGAAATCCCTGGGAGACGCAGAATCATGATTCATGCCCGAATTATCGGAACGGGCCACTACCTGCCCGAGCGGCTGGTAACCAATGATGATCTCGCTCAATTCGTCGAAACCTCCGACGAGTGGGTGCGCCAGCGCACGGGCATCGAGCAGCGCTACTTCGCCGCAAAGGAACAGGCCGTTTCGGATCTGGGCACGGAAGCCGGAAGAAAGGCCCTGGCCGACGCCGGCGTCACCCCCGAGGAAGTCGACTACGTCATCTGCGCGACGCTGACGCCGGATTTCCTTATGCCCTCCAGCGCCTGCGTCATCCAGCACAACCTCGGCTGCGCGCGCGCCGGCGCCAGCGACCTGAACGCCGCCTGCTCGGGCTTCGTATACGGCCTGCAGCATGCCGACGCCCTCATCCGCGCGGGCGTGCACAAGACCATCCTCGTCGTCGGGGCCGAAAAGCTCTCCGACCAGCTCGTCTGGGATAAGCGCGACACCGCCGTCCTCTTTGGCGACGGCGCGGGCGCCGCGGTGTTGCAGGCGCGCCACGGGGAGCACGGCGTCCTCTCCACCTACACACGATCCGACGGCAGCGCCGCGGAGATCCTCTCCGTGCCCTCCGGCGGCTCGCGCCAGCCCATCCGCCCCGACAACGTGAACGACATTGAGCTCGGCGTCGCGATGAACGGCCGCGAACTCTACAAGCGCGCGATCGGCGCCTTCGGCGAAGCCATCGAAGTGGCCCTGCACCAGACCGGCCTGAAAGTCGACGAGATCGATCTCTTCATCCCCCACCAGGCCAACAAGCGCATCATCGATTCCGCCGCTAAGCGCGTGGGCCTCGCCGAGGAAAAGATCTACCTCAACGTTATGAAAGTCGCGAACACCAGCGCCGCCTCCATCCCCATCGCCATCGACCAGGCGCGCGCGGAAGGCCGCCTCAAGGAAGGCGACACCCTCCTCCTCGCGGCCTTCGGCGGCGGGCTCACCTGGGCCTCCGCCATGATCCGCTGGTAGCGACAGGGCCTCCCTACCCCCGGAAAGCATCCCGGTACAGCGTAATTTCCGGCGCGCCGTCGTCGGGCATGATGATCGCCACGATATCGAAGCGGTAGTAGAGGGACTCATCGCCGTAGCGGTCAATGTAGCGCTTGGCGGCGCGGCGGATCTGGCGCTGTTTGGCGGGTCCCACGGTATCCTCGGGGAGCACGCCCGACTTCGACTTGCGCGTGCGCACCTCCACGAAGGCGATGGTGTCCCCTTCCAGCGCGATAATGTCGATTTCATTGCGCCCGAGCACGCGGTTGCGTTCGAGGATCCGGTAGCCCTGGCGCTTGAGGTAGCGCGCGGCGGCGTCCTCCCCGCGCTGTCCGAGCGGCTTATCGGCCCCGTCGGACGCCGGGATCCACCCGCGGAGCCATCGCCCCAGACGCGCGAACGGGCCCGCCGGCGGGCCGCCGTCAGGCTTCCCCCGCGCCCACCGCATCCAGCTCGGCCTCGTAGCCATCGTCGTCGAGGACGCCCTCGCCCGCTTCCCGCTCGCGCGCGAAAATGCGGATGTCCCCGTAAGTCGCGTGCTGGTGGAAGCGTATGCGGCGCATCCGGCTCAGCTCGAGGATCGCGAGGAGGCAGCAGATCAGGTGCACGCGCGCGGGATTGGCCCGCCGGAGGTCCTCCCAGGTGAGCGTGCTCTTCTCCAGAAGCATTTCCTGAATGTGCGCGATCTTCTCGTCGACGGAGGCGCCCTCCAGCTCCACCTCGTGGAACCGGTTTCCGGTCACGTAGCGCAGGATGGACCGGATCGCCTTCATCAGGTCGTAGAGCGTGATGTCCAGCAGCTCCGCCTCCTCGTCCGGGTCCTCCTCGATCTTCGGTTTCGCGGATCGCGGGAAGAAGTCCTGCGCGCGGTCGCCCTGGCGGCCCAGGAGCTGCGCCAGGTCGCGGTATTTCCGGTATTCCAGCAGCTTCTCCACCAGCTCCAGCCGCGGATCCTCCTCCTCGATCTCCTCCTCGTCCTCCTCGTCGGCCAGGTCGATCGGCAGGATCATCTTGGACTTGATCTGGATGAGCGTCGCCGCCATCACGAGGAAATCCCCCGCCGCGTCGAGGTTTTCCCCCTCCATCATCTCCAGGAACCGCAGGTATTGCTCGGTCACCTTCACGATGGGAATATCGAAAATGTCGATTTCCTGGGACTTGATCAGGTAAAGCAACACCTCAAAGGGCCCCTCGAACTTGTCCAGCTCCAGGCGCAGGACTTCATCGGGGATTTCGTCTTCGATGCCCTCCACCACAATCCTGCCTTCGGAATCGGGCTGGATGGATGGGCCGGCATCCTCGGGCGAGGACGCATCGCTCTGTTCGGGGGGCTGCTTGCTCAAACAATTCTGCCTGGGTTAAGGTGGGAATAGCGCGCCCGCACATGAAATCGAGGTGGTACGGGGCAGGCGCTGGCCTGCGATTACGAATACGCGGCTCCATCTGGAATTGCCGCAGGCGGGTCAACGGCCTCCGCCACACCCCGGTGATCGTAGCGCGTCGGCCCCCTGGATCGCAACCGTTCGGGTAGCGCCAGCTCCCTACTCAACGCGCCGCGCGCCTGTGGCCGTAGCGCCGTTCCCGGCTCTTCGCAAGCCGGTAGGCGGATTCCAGGTTCAGCCAGTATTGGGCATCAAGGCCCAGCGCCTCCTCAAGCCGGAGCGCTATGTCGGCCGTAAGCTGCGCCTTACCGTCGATTAGACGCTGCACGTATCCGGGCTCGCGCCCGATCGCCAGCGCGAATTCCGACAGCGGGAGCTGACGCGCGTCCAGTTCATCCTGAAGGTATTCACCGGGAGGAAAGGCTTCGGCGGGAACTCGGCGCGCGGCCAGTGTTTGGTTCGTTTTCACTTAGTGATAGTCCTCTATGGCCATTATTACTACCGTCTTGGCCGCCGTGTCACCTTCAATGCGCAGTATCAATCGAAATTGGCTATTGAGCCGCATGGAGTGCTGTCCAGAACGATTTCCCTTGAGCTTTTCATAGCGCAGGCCCTTGCTCAGCCGGAAAATCCGTTCATCTGGTGCGCTGCGTATCATATTGAGGCATTTTCGATAGGCGCGAACGACGCCAGGTGGATACTCCGCACCGGACGCCGGATCGGTCTCAAGCCGATCCAGATCCTCGTCGTCAAAAGCCACATTCATGTCCTATCGATTATAACCAATGGCCGGAAAACCGGCAACCCCACCAGGCGCATTGTCTTTTCGCCAGGAAGCCCGCCGGTGGGCGTCCCCCAGCGGGTCGCCATTTCGTTTCGGCCATGAAAGCGCATCTGCAAGTTGCCTTCCTGTAAGCCCTCCTGCTAGTATCGCGTCTGGTTGAACATGGTGTATACCCGGCGCGACCGCTGCTGGTTTTCCGGCTGGGCGCCCTGGACACGCGCCACACGGCCAATGGCCGTATATGGCAACAGGAGAGTTCCTGCATGAATTTGCGTAAGAGCGCGGCCCTTATGGGCTTGCTGGTCCTGTGCCTTGGCAGCCTGGACACCTATGCCCAGTGGACGTGGACCCCGCAGACCGGCCGCTGGGTCAATCTCAAGCGGATGCCGAAGGAAACGCCCCAGCTCCAGCTTGAATATGCGCGGAGCCTGCTGCTCGAAGGCCAGTACCAGAAGGCCTGGCGCGAGACCCGGAAGTTCACGAGCTTCTACGAGGGCAGCGAGTACGAGGACGACAACCAGTTCCTGCGCGGCGAGATCAAACTGGCCCAGGGCCAGTGGCTCGACGCGGCGAAGGAGTTCCAGAACCTGATCGCGAACTATCCCGACACCGACCACTACGACGCGGCGATCGAGAAACAGTATGAAATCGGTGACCGTTACTTCGAGCGCGGCCAGAAGAAGATGGGCGAGCGCTGGGCGCTCTGGAAGCGCCGCCCCCTCAAGCGCGCGGTGGAGGTCTACTCCATGGTGATCGAGAACCAGCCCTTCACCGCGAACGCGGCGCGCGCGCAGTACCAGGTGGGCCTGTGCCGCTACACGAACGAGAACTACCTGGAGGCCGCCTTCGACTACCGGCGGGTCATCGAGGACTATCCGGGTTCGGACTGGGTGGACGAGGCCAGCTACGGCCTCGCGATGTGCTACTACGACATGTCGCTGCCGCCCGATTATGACCAGACCCCGAGCCAGCTCGCCATCGACGCGATCAACAGCTTCGAAAGCCGCTACCCCGGCGACGAGCGCGTCGCGGAGCTCCGCGAGAAGCAGTCGGAGATGCAGGAGCGCATCGCACAGCAGCAGCTGCTCAACGCCAGGTTCTACGAGAAGCGCCGCCGTTTCGCCTCGGCGAAGATCTATTACGAAGCGCTCGTCGAGAAGTACCCCGACAGCGAGGCCGCCGTCGAAGCGCGGGCGTGGCTCGAACAGAACACCGGCGTTCAACACATCGGCAGCCCGAAGCCGGACGTGGTGGCGCTGCAATGATTCGAGCGTTCCTGCACGGCGTAACGTGCGCCGTCGCGGGCGCGCTGGTGGCCGGCTGCGGATACTCCACGCAGAGTTCGCTCCCGCCGGAATACCAGACGATCGCGGTGTCGCCATTCTACGATCACACGCCGGAATTCGGGCTCCAGGCCCCTCTGACGAACGCCGTCACCCGCAAGTTTATCCACGACAGCCGCCTCGAAGTCGTCCATCCCGACCAGGCCGACCTCCTGCTTGAGGGCGTCATCCTGAATTACCAGCTCAAGGGCCTTACGTACGACGAGAATGACCGGGTAACGCAGTACCTCCTGGTGATTACGGCCGGCGTGCGCGTCACGGACCTGCGCAGGGGCGAGGTCCTTTGGGAGGACGAGCTGATGGCGGGTGAAACGAGCTACTATACCCGCGCCGCCGGCCAGTCCTCCGACCGACTCCGCGGCAATGCCGAGGTGTTCCTGCCCACCGTCCGCTCCTTCGCCAGCGACGAGGAAAACCGCGCGGCGGCCGAGGCCCTGGAACAGCTCGCATCCGATATTTTTTACCGCACGGTGGAGCCGTGGCCCGCGTCCTGATCCCCCCCGGGGGCCGCGGGCGGCGCGCCGCCGAAACCTCTCCACGGAAGACCCATGGACGTCCATAGCCTGATCGCCCAGATTGGCGCCAAGCCGCTTCCGCCCGTGCTGTTCTTCGCGCCGGGAAAGGCCCCCTTCAACAAGGAGCCCTGGGAGCCGGCCCTCGCCGAACGCGCCATCCAGCGGATTACCGCCGCCTGTGTGGATCCGTCCATGCGCGACCTGTGCTACAGTGTGTTTCACGCGGACGAGTCGAAGCCGGGCGAAATCGTGCTGGAAGCCCAGACCCTGCCCTTTCTCGCGGAGCGCCGCGTTATCGTGATCCGCAACGCGGACCACTACGACCGCATGAGCGGCGACAAGAATTCCGCACTCTACCCCCTTATCCGCTACCTCGATGACCCCGCGGACACCACCCTGCTCTTGATCATCGCCGGCAAGGTCGACAAGCGAAAAAAATTCTTCAAGGCCTGCCAGAAGGCCGGCGCCATCGTGGAATGCCCCCAACTCGACGACCGCGCCCTGGGCGCCTGGATCCGGGACGAGGTCGAGACGCGCGGCAAGAAGATCGACGCCGGGGCCGTCACGGAGCTGATCAGCCGCGCGGGCGGGCGACTGGGCGACGTGAACAACGCCGTCAATCTGGTCACAACGTACGTGGGCGACGCCCCCCGGGTTACCGAGGACGACGTCATCGCGGCCTGCGCGGACGTCGCCGAGGAGACCGTGTGGGCGCTGACCGACGCGATCGCCGCGTCCAACCCGGAGAAGGCGCTGAGCACGCTCTTCCAGCTGGCGGATATGGGCAAGAAGCCCGACGAAATTCTCGGCCTGATCAACTGGCTCCTGGACAGCGCCTACCGCGCGCTGCCGGAAACCGAGGCGAAGCTCGCCAGCCGCTTCGTGGGCGATAAGGTCATGCCGCTCGCGCGAAAGCTGGGCCTCGCCAAACTTCAGCGCGCCTTCGCCCTCTGTACGGAAACCCACCTGCAAATCCGCAGCACCGGCACCGACGAAATGCTGGCGCTGGAACTGCTGGTTATCAAGCTCTCCGCCCCGCGCGGGCGCGCCGCCCGCGCCTGATCCGGCGGCCCGCCGCCAGTCCCCGCGCCCGAATGAAATTGGACCCCCGCATGTATTACCGTAGGGGCGGTTGATTTTCGCGCAAGCGCGCCGGAAGGGAGCCGTGCGATGGTTCAATTGGACAAACAATTCGAATGCGAGCAATGCGGGGCCGCCCTGGAGTTTCAGCCGGGTTCCCAGGCGCTGGCATGCCCCTACTGTGGCCACGAAAACGCCATCGCGGCGATGGAGGCCGCCGTGGAGGAGCTCGACTACCACGCGGCGCTTGCCCGGGCGGCGGATACCGCCGATACGGAGGAACGCCTTGAGGCGCACTGCACGTCCTGCGGCGCCCTCTCCACGCTGGGCCCCAACGTCGCGGCGGATGAGTGTCCGTTTTGCGGCACGCCCATTGTCAAGGCGGCCGAGACCCACCGCGTATTGAAGCCCGGGGGCGTGCTGCCTTTCAAGATTCGCCGGGAAGACGCGCGCGCGGCCTTCCGGGACTGGATCCAGGGCCTCTGGTTCGCGCCGAATACCCTGAAACGGCGCGCGAAACAAACGGAGCGCCTCCAGGGGGTCTATATCCCCTATTGGACGTACGACTGCCACGCCGGAACCCGCTACACCGGCCAGCGCGGCGAGCATTACTGGGTCACCGAAATGCACCCGGTCACTGTGAACGGGAAAACGCAGATGCGCGCGCGGCAGGTCCGAAAAACGCGCTGGTACCCCGCGAGCGGGCATGTCCAGAACAATTTCGACGATGTCCTGGTCCTCGCGAGCGAATCGCTTCCCAAGGCAAAGACCGACGCCCTGGAGCCGTGGGACCTGAAGAATGTCGCGCCCTACCAGGACGACTACCTGAGCGGGTTCAAGGCCGAAAGCTACCGCGTGGGGCTGGAAGCCGGCTTCGAGCACGCCAAATACCGCATGGACCCCGTCATCCGCGCCACCATCCGGCGCGACATCGGCGGTGACGAGCAGCGTATCCACCAGTGCTCCACGCAATACAGCAATATCACGTTCAAGCACATCCTGCTGCCCATCTGGATCAGCGCCTACCGCTACCACAACCGGATCTACCGCTTTCTCGTGAACGGGCGAACCGGCGAGGTTCAGGGCGAGCGCCCGTGGAGCTGGGTCAAGATCACATTCGCGGTCCTGGCGGGGCTGCTGATCGCCGGCGGTATCTACCTCGCCACGCAGATGTAGCGGCGGCCTCATGAAGCCGCACTGATGCGCTCGCGGCGCGCGATCCCCGAATGCCTACAGCCGGTCCGCCAGCCAGGGAATGGCCTCGTCCACCCAGGCGGACGGCAGCTTGTGCCCGGCGTCGTATTGGACCAGGCGCGCCGTTTCACCCGCGATCAGCGAAAAGAGCGCGTTGGAGTGCGCCTCGTCGCAAAGCGGATCCGTCTTGCCCTGCAGCATCATGAACGGGCGCCCGCCGATCCCGCGCAAGTAGTTCGCCGGATCGAGGATCGGGTCCTCCCGCCACGTCACCGGCACGACGCAGCCCGCCGCCGCCTGGATCCGCGGCTCCACTGCCGTTAGCGCCACGGCGTGAAAGCCGCCCATGCTGTAGCCCACGGCGCCGATGCGGCCCATGTCGATGTCCCCGCGCGTCGCGAGATAATCCAGCCCCCGGCGGTAATCCAGGATGGTCTGCGTGATGATATCGCGCAATGTGAACAGATTCTTCCGCGGCGGGTCCCCGGGATCGCTGTAGTCGTTGACCAACGCGTACCCGTTCTCCGCGATGCGATCGCCGTGGGCCTGGGCGTCCAGCGCAAACACGGCGAATCCCCGCTCCAGCAGCGCGCGCCGCGCCTCTCCCCCGTGAATGTATCCGCCGTCCCGCCACCAGTTCTCGCGCCCGCCCGACCAGCCGTGCATGAGCAGCACGCAGGGATACGGCGCGGGCGCGTCCGCCTTCACTTCCAGGTAGCCCGGGACCAGGTACCCGCGCGCGCCACGGAACACGATCTTGCGCCGGATCGTTCCCTCCTCCTCCTTGAGTTCCACCGCGCGCGCCTCCAAGGGAATATCGACACCGTAGTCATACATAGACTCCAGCAGCGCGTAAGCTTCCTCGCCCACCGGTTTCGGGTAGTCAATCGCCTCTTCCGCGCGCGCGGCGGACCCAAAGACAAGCAGAAGCGACAGCAAGGCCGGGCTGGTTTTCATGGTCGGGTTGCTCCTTGTTGATTCGCGCCTCCGGCGCGTTGCGGGCGGGCCGTCCACCACGGCGCATCTTCGACCCGCGCTCCCATTCGTCCGCACTTCCGCTGCAGTGCGGGATTGTGTCGTCGAGGAATCAAGCCAGCTTCATTCCGCTGAAGTATTACCCATTTCTTTAGCACCGAAGGTGCGGATCATATCAGCCTGGGCCGGTGGCCCAGGTAAATTGGCTCGGCCAGGGCTGAAAGCCCGTATCATAACTTCCCTACAGTCTATGCGCGGCAATGTTCAGAACTTCACCCATTGTCTATGAAGCCGTGGCCGGCGCGCCCGCGCTCGCGAGATCGGCGGCGTGCTGCTTCTCAAGAAGCCGGTGGTTGATAGTCTTCCGTGTCTGCCGCCCATTCATTACGCCGGCCAGCTTGCCTTCCTCCCGCGACGTAATCACGATGAACTCGTCCGCGCCGGTGGCCCGCATGCGCTCCAGCACCTCCGGAAGCGGGTCCAACGGCGTCACCAGATCCCGCATGCGCACCGTGACATCGCGCGCCACCAGCCACTCCCACGTATCCTGGCTCGCGAAGATTTCGCGCAGCTTGTCGAGCGTCACCACGCCGGTAACGACGCCCTCGCGATTCACCACGGGCAACTGCATGTGGTCCTGCGCCGCGAACTCCTCGAACACCCGCGTCAGCGGCTCGCCCTCCTGCAGCGCCCGCACTTCCTCCAGCATGACATCCCCCACCGTCATGGAGGCGATCAAGTCTTCCTCCGTCACGTCCCGCCCGATCTCATCCGCCTTCATCACGGAAAGCCGGATCAGCGCGGGCGCCGCCAGCTGGACGATAAAGGTCGTGGCCGTGATTGTAACGATAATCAGATCGCCCAGCATCAGGCCTTCCGCGAGCGGCACGTCGCCCAGGTGCGAGGCCGCCATCATCGCCAGGCCCACCGCAATGCCGCCCTGCACCAGCAGCCCCATGCCGGCATACTTCCGCACGGGGGCCGGGGCGCCGGTAATCCGCGCGCCCAGGTACGTGCCGGCAATCTTGCCGCCGCACATCGCCACGATGAACACCACCACGAGGAGCCACATCCAAGGCGGCATGTTGCCCAGGGCCATCCGGGCGCCCGCCAGCACAAAAAACAGCACGTAAATCGGCGTGGAAAACGACGCGACCTTCTCAAACAGGTCGTGGCTGCGGCGCGGGAGCACGTTGGTTAACACCACGCCCATCATCATCGTCGTTATAATGACGTCGATATGCGCGGTCACGCAAATCCCCATGATCATGAAGATCAGGCCCAGCGCCACCGCCAGCGCGTGCTCCAGCAGGCGCAGCCGCCGCAACAGCACCACCATGATCAGGCCGGCCACCGTCCCCAACAACAGCGCGCCGCCCAGCTCGATACCGATGGTCTGGAGCTCGTGCCCGATCGTCACGCTCTGCCCCGTGAGCATCTGCGCAAAGCTCGCGCCGAACGCATAGAGCGCCATCGCCAGCGCGTCGTCCATCGCCACCACGGCCACCAGCGTCGTCGTTACCACGCCCCGCGCCCGGTTCTCCCAGAGCACGCCCATGGTGGACGCGGGGTCCGTGGCCGACGCGATCGCGCCGAACATCACCCCCGCGGCGATGGATCCCGGCAGGTTCCCCACCGCCAGATAAACGAGAATGGACGTCGCCCCGCCCACGATCACGAACGCGCCCACCCCTTCGAAAAGCAGAATCGCCACGAGCTGCGACCCCCGCGATTTAAAGACGTCCCACTTCAGCTCGCTCCCCACCAGGAACCCGATAAGCGCCAGCGCGAACAGGTTGAACATCTGCAGGTTCGCCACGTCCTCCTGCGTCGCCCACCGGAACCCGCTTTCGCCGATAATCAACCCGACAATGATGTAGCCCGTGACCAGCGGGATCCGAAAGCGCTGGAAAAAGCCCGCGCCCAGCACCCCGGCGAATATGGCGGCGCCCAGAATCTTCAGAATGCCGTCGTCAATGCCTTCCATCATAGGCCATACTCCCCGTAGTCTCCCCGGATCCAGCGCGCGGCCGAGAGGCCTTCCCCGGTCCCCGGCCGGCAGCGCAATGCCCGGCAGTATATACCTCTCAGCGAAATGTTGCCAATCATGCCCCCGGCGTACATGATTGTCGACGGACCCGCGACGTCACGCATCGCGCGGCACGGAAGGTTGGGATCCTTGCCTGACCCGTCAGTGGCCTGAGCTCTCGGTGGCGCGCGTTGCCGCTCCAGCCGCAAAATGCGCCTTCGCCACCCGCAGAAACTCCGGAACGATCCGCCAGAGAATCCATGCGTTCGGGAACAGCGATATCCACACGATTCCCTGTATGGCCCAGGAAGGCCCCGGCATGTGGGTAACAAACCCCCACCAATCGCCATCGTCGATAAGGCCGAGCAGAAGCCCGGGTGTTATCACGGACGGGATGAGCGCCATCGCCAGCACCGCCGCGTAGTACAGGCTGGGCGCCGGATACGCGTGCCGGAGCCGCCTTCCCGCGGGTGTGATCCAGAGCAGGTACAGCAGCCACCCGGCGAGCGTAGGCCCGATGAAGCCGCCGCCGGAGATCAGCCCCTGTTGCCAGGGCGCGAGGGCGACGCCGGGCTTGCCACCGGAGTGCGGGCGACCGTGAATGCCCCAGAAATCGGAACTGGCCAGGTCGAAGCGCCCGAACGCCAGTTCGGCCAGCGCGTGACCGCCCTCGTGAAAAAACAGGTACATGAACATGGCCAGAAACGCCATGGAAAGCATCATCGCCACCTGCCGGCTCAGAACGCGGTTCCGCGCGCGCTCGGAACGCCGCGCAAAGAGGGCCCAGAGCGCCGACGCGACCACCAGGCCCAGGAAGACGCGCGAGTAGACCTGCCAGCCCGTAATCCGTTCCACAACCCCCCGATCGCTGATTACGGCATACCCGCCGTGCGCGCCGCTTTCCTGCCGCAGGGTCGCGATGTAGTTTCCCGGCGGTATATCCCGCCCGCCGCCATAGCGCGTGGTGCGGTTCAGCGTCGCGCTGCACACGAGCTCCCCGCGCGTATCGTGCACCAATACGGACAGGCGCTCGTCTTCCGCCACCACACGGACGCCAATGTGAAACACCTCAATGGCATTGGGCAGGGTGAAGGCCCGTGAGACTTCAGTCTCGCCCGGCGCCAGCTTCAGTTCGCAAACAGCCCGCTCCGCCAGCGCATCAATCTGTCTCGATTCGCCTTCACGCACCGCCCAGAACGACAGCCCTCCACCACACACGGCCGCAATAACCGCAAGTGAGTACGTGACAGGCTTCATCATCGTCATTCCCTCGAATGCGGATGACAGGAATAACCCCGGGATGCGCGGGAACATGCCGCGATTCCGAACCCCTGGCGTCAGTATAGCGCGATCGCTTCAGTCTGGCAATCGCTCTGAAAAAACGTTTCGGTCCCTACGCCAGGATCTCCCGAACCACGTGCGCCGGCTCGACGCCGGTCAGCCGCGCGTCGAGGCCCTGGAAGCGGTACGTGAACCGCTCGTGGTCGAAGCCCAGCTGGTGCAGGATGGTCGCGTGCAGATCGTGGACGTGGACCTTGCCGTCCACCACGTTGAAGCCCAGTTCGTCGCTCTCGCCATGCACCACGCCCGGCTTGAAGCCGCCGCCCGCCATCCACATCGTGAACGCGTTCGGGTGGTGGTCCCGCCCGTCGTCGCCGTCGCCCTGCACCATCGGCGTGCGGCCGAACTCGCCGCCCCAGATCACGATCGTGTCCTCCAGCAGCCCGCGCTGCTTCAGATCCTTCACCAGCGCCGCGCAGGCCTGATCCGTGTCGGCGCAATTCTTCTTCAGGCCGTTGCGCAGGTCGCCGTGCTGGTCCCACGCCTCGTGGTACAGCTGCACAAAACGCACCCCGCGCTCCACCAGCCGCCGCGCCAGCAGGCAGTTGTTCGCGAACGACGGCTCGCCGGGCTTCGCCCCGTACAGATCCAGAATGTGCTGCGGCTCCTGGCCCAGATCCATCAGCTCCGGCGCGCTCTTCTGCATGCGGAACGCCAGCTCGTAGGAGTTGATGCGCGTCGCGATGTCCGGGTCGCCCATGATGTCGTAGCGGCGGCTGTTCAGCGCGTTCAGCGTGTCCAGCGTGTCGCGCTGCGCCTGATCATCCACCCCCGGCGGGTTCGAAAGGTACAGCACCGGGTCCCCGCTGGTGCGGAACAGGACCCCCTCGTGCACCGTCGGCAAAAAGCCACTGCTCCAGTTGCCCGAACCGCCGCTGGGCCCTTTGCTGCCCGAGCTGAACACCACAAAGGTCGGCAGGTTCCGGTTCTCGCTCCCCAGGCCGTAGCTCGCCCACGCGCCCATACTCGGCCGCCCGAACTGCTGCGATCCCGTGTTCATCATGATCTGCGCCGGCGCGTGGTTGAACGCATCCGTCACCATGCTCCGCACGATCGTCACATCGTCCACGATCTCCTGGAAGTGCGGCATCAGCTCCGACACCCACGCCCCGGATTGCCCGTACTGCTTGAAGTCATACACCGGTCCGAGCAACCGCGAATTCGGGTTGATGAACGCCGCCCGGTAGTTCTCCAGCAGGCTCGCCGGCGGCAACGTGCCACTGAACTTCGCCAGCTCCGGCTTGTAGTCCAGCATCTCCAGGTGGCTCGGCGCGCCCGCCATGAACAGGAAGATGACGTTTTTCGCCTTCGGTGCAAAGTGGGGCCGCTTCGGCGACAGCGGATCGTTCAACGCCGCGGACGCCACGTTCGACGGTCCGAGGAGCTGCGCCAGCGCCGCCGCGCCGAGACCGACGCCGCACTGCTGCAAAAACCAGCGCCGCGCCATATTCGGGCCCGTATAGGGCATGCTATGGTTGCAATTTCTCGCCATGCGTACTGCCTTTCTCGCTGCCTGCGAAATGCTCAGTGGACACTGTGGACCAATTCTACGCGATCTCCCGCCTGTTGTCATCCCCGGCTACTGCCGCACAATCGTCTCGTCTAGATTGAGCAGCACCCGCGCCGCCAACGCCCACGCCGCCAGGGTGGCCGGGTCGTCCTCCCAGGCGCTTCCCGACACGTCCAATATCGCGCCGGGCTCCAGCTCACCCGCCGCAAGTCGGGCCCGCTGCGCCTCCAGGAAGGCCAAAACCGCCTCCACCTCCTCGGCCGCGGGGGCGCGCGTCACGCAACGCTGGAACGCGTACTCTACCCGGTCGCGGTCTGTCGCGCCGCCCTCTTCCAGCGCCAGCTCGGCGAGCTTCACGGCCGACTCGAAGAAGAGCGGTTCGTTCAGCGAGGTCAGGGCCTGCATCGGGCTGTTGCTGCGCTCGCGGCGGGTGCACGGGGCCTCGCCGGAGGGCGTGTCAAACACCTGGAGCGCCGGGAAGGGCACG
The DNA here is from genome assembly GCA_019637335.1 of Candidatus Hydrogenedentota bacterium. Classification (NCBI taxonomy): domain Bacteria; kingdom Pseudomonadati; phylum Candidatus Hydrogenedentota; species Candidatus Hydrogenedentota bacterium. The sequence goes on from JAHBVV010000015.1 coordinate 34,694, forward strand.
CTGCGGAAGCGGAAGGTGTAGAGCGCGCGGCGGTACTTGTCCGCGCCCTCGTCGTAGTCCCAGGTCTTGGTCCCGTAACTGGCGGGCGGCAGGAAGATGTCGTGGGGGGCCGGTGGATATACGCTCGGCCCGCCGATGGCCGGCGTCAGGAGCCCGCTGGCGGCCAGGGCGATGTCGCGGACCGTCTCGCCCTCCACGCGGAAGCGCGCCCCGCGCGCGAGCAGGCGGTTGTCGGGGTCGCGCGCGAGCAGCGCCGGCGTGACCGTGGACTCCTGCCGGTAGGTGGCGGAATGCACGATACGCCGGTGCAGATCCTTCACGTTCCAGCCGGATTCCATGAAGGTCGCCGCGAGCCAGTCGAGCAACTCCGGGTGCGCGGGCGGCTCGCCCTGCATCCCCAGGTCATCCGTCGTCGCGACGATGCCTTCGCCAAAATGGCGCTGCCACACGCGGTTGGCGTAGGCGCGCGCGGTCGTGTGGGCGTCCGGCGCCACGAGCCACCGCGCAAAGGCGAGGCGGTCGCGCCCGGCGTCCGGGGCCATCGGGTGGAGGAAAGCCGGCGTCGCGGGTTCCACGGCCTCGCGCGGGCTCAGGAAGTCGCCGCGGTCGAGCCGGTGCGTCACCCGGGGTGTTTCTCGCGGCTGGAGCACGAGCTGGGACGCGCCCTCGGGGTGCGCCTGCCAGAGGCCATCGATCCGGCTGTTCGCCACGTGGAATTCGGGCTCGCTCGCGCGCCAGTAGCTGAACAGCGCGTCTTGCTGCGCGGGCGACCGCGCTTCGCGGGGCGTTTCCAGGATGGCCTTGATCGCTTCGGGAATAACGCGCGCGGGCAGGGCCTCCGAATCGGTCACGCCAATGCGGAAGCGGCCGATGTTGTTGGTCTGTTTGTCGTTGTTGTTCCAGCCGCCGTGGTTCTGCTGCAACTGAAAACCCAATGTCATCCCCGGCGTCACCGGCAGGGGCTCGGCCAGCTTGAAAATGGCCGTGCGCGGCTGGTTGCGGCGCCCGGGATCGATGTCCGAGGTCCAGGCCGTGTTCCCGTCCCCGTCGATGGCCAGCTCGATTGGCCCCGTATACCGGATCTTGTTCTCCCTGTGCGGAAAATCGGGCCCGAGCGGGCGCTGCGGCGGGTTGAGATCGGCTATTGCGGAAGCAATCGGCGCGTCCGTCCACTTTTCGTAATCTTTGGTTTCAAGCCCCTCCGCCGTCGTGCGCAGGCGCACTTCGGAAAGGGCGAAGCCGCCGTTCTTCGATCGCCCCGGGCCGCCGCGCGGCAGGTTGGGGTCCGTCAAAAAGTCAATGCGAATCGCGGTGATGGTTTCCAGTGTGCTGGTCCCGGTCATTTTTGGGGAGGTCCCGGCGGGAGAAAAGCCCTGGCCGAGGTAGGAACCGTCCTCCTGTGGGAGAAACTTCTGCCCGCCGGTCGAGTTGTCGTCGAATGTGAGCACGAGCACCTCCCATTCCGGCTCGGGCTCCCCGCGCAGGGATTCCTCCCACGCCGCCATCCGCTCGGGCCAATCCGTGTGCTCCGCCTTGATTTCCGACTCGATTTCGGCGATCAGCGAAAAAAGCGTTGTCCGCTGGGCCTCATCCTTCGCGGAATACACCGGAATGTTCCCCTCGTCCGCGTCGTTAAGGAACGCCAGCAACCCGTAGTATTCGGTATGCGTCAGCGGGTCGTACTTGTGCGTGTGGCACTGCGCGCACGCCACCGTCAGCCCCAGAACGCCGCGCCCCACCAGGTCCATCCGGTTGAATAGCGCCTCCATCCGGAATTGCTCCGGATCGATGCCCCCCTCCTCGTTGATCATGCTGTTGCGCAGAAAGCCCGTCGCCACGCGCTGGTTCTGCGTTGCCGTGGGCAGGTGGTCCCCCGCGATCTGCTCGATGATGAACTGGTCGTAGGGCTTGTCCTCGTTGAACGACCGGATAACCCAATCGCGCCAGGCCCACACCTGCCGCCGGGCGTCCTTTTCGAAGCCGTCGGAATCGGCGTATTGCGCGGCGTCGAGCCAGTGCCGCGCCCAATGCTCCCCGTAGTGCGGGGACGCCAGCAGCCGCTCCACCAGCGCCTCATACCACCCCGCGGAAGCGTCGTTCAGAACACGCGCGATCTCATCGGGGGAAGGTGGGAGCCCGGTTAGATCCAGGCTCAGGCGCCGCAACAGGGTCAGCCGGTCCGCCTCCGGGGACGGCGTCAGCCCTTCGCGCTCCAGCCGGGCGAGAATGAAGGCGTCGATGGGGTTCCGCACCCAGCCGCCATCGGTCGCGGGCGGCTCCGGACGCCGCGGCGTCTGAAAGGCCCAATGTTGCGATCGCGGCGCGCCCTGGGCGATCCAGGCCTCGATCAGCGCGGTCTCTTCCGCGGTCAATGGATCGCCCGCTTCGGGCGGCGGCATCCGGTCGGCCGGATCCGTCGCGGTGATGCGGCGAAGCGCCTCACTCGCTCCAGGATCCCCCGGCGCGATTGCGGTCTGGCCCGGCTCGGCTATGTCCAGGCGCAACCCGCCCTTCCGCGACGATTCGTCGGGCCCGTGGCAGGCGAAGCACTTGTTGCTCAGCAGCGGCCGGATCTGCCGATCAAAAGAAATCGGTTCGCCCGCATACACGGGCGCCGCCACAACCCACACCACGACCGCCCATTGCCATGCACGTCCAATCACGATAATCCCGGGCCTTTCCGCGCGACTCACCACGGCGCTGCGATCAGTCTAGCGGAGCGGCATCCGGGCTGCAAATTGGAATTCCTCGCGAGGGCCGCGATCAGTGCTGGCTAGTCAGCAGCCGGATCTCTTCCCGCTGTTCCTCGGCTAGCAGGTCCTGCAGAACTTCCTGCAAACCGCCCGCGCCCGCCTGGCGCAGCAGCATCTTGTAGATCGCGATGAGGCTTTCGTCGATCGCCACCGCCTTGTCGATGATTTCATCGACCGTCGCATCCGGTTTGAATTCGAATTCTTCCGGGAAATGCACGGCGCGCAGGTCCGGGGCCACCTTGAACCAGGCCTCGAGAACGTTCGGCGGCGCGTCCTCCTCGTAGGCCTCAATAATCCGGGCGAGAGCGGCTTCGTGGCGCGCCAGGTACTTCAGCAGCGTTTCCACTTCGGGAGACAGCGCCTCGCGGCTCCGTATGTGGTAGAAGTCCTGCAGGTCCTTGTGAAATTGCGCGGCCCACTTGAGAAAAAAAATGAACTGTCGCGGCGCCATGGCGGGCTCCTTTCATCCCGGACCGGCCAGGGACCGGCCCGAACAATATGCCAACCCGCCAAGGGCTGCCCAGCCTTGAATCCACGGCCAACCCAGGCCGGTTGGACTCCAGGCGTTGTCCGCCAATGCGAACAAGCTCTACAGGTATTATGGCCCCGCATCGGGATTTTGTAAAGGGTTTCGCGCGGCCTCCGGACAACACCGTCCGCGAAGCGGATGGCGCCCCCCCCCCAAAAAAAGGGCGCCACGCCATCCGCCACGCGGTCCGCGCGATCAGCCGCCGCCCGAACAGCACGCCTCCGCCGGTTCGGTCTCGTAGCGGTCGTGGTGGCGCATCCAACTCATGATCCCGTCCTCGTTCCGCCCCTTCGGTGTCATGTCCAGGAAATTGTGCGCGCCAATCAGGATGTCACCGCCGCGCGCGTACGTCGAGTAGGTGTGGTACACCGCCCCGGACTCATCTTTGTAGAACACACTCACGCCATGCGCCTCCCCCTCGTTGTCCGTCGTCTTCGGCGCAAAATTAAAGAAAGCCGGTCCGCGCGCGAGACTCTCCTTCGTGAACGACACATCGTAATCGAAATTGAAGTCGCTCCCATGCGACGACATCCACTTGAACCGCCAGCCCATCCGCTTCTTGAACGCCTGAAACTCCGCAAAGGGCGCGCGCGAAACCGCCAGCAGCGTCACATCGTGGTGCTTGAGGTGCAGGTTCGCGCCGTCGATGTGATCGCTGATGAACGAGCACCCGCTGCAACCTTCCTTCCAGCCCGGACCGTACATGAAGTGGTAGACGATGAGCTGGCTGTTCCCGCCAAAGAGCTCCGCGAGCGTCTCCGCGCCGTCCGGCCCTTCAAATTCATATTCCTTCTCCACGCGCACCCACGGAAGTGCGCGCCGCGCCGCGCAAACGGCGTCATACTGCCGCGTGAGTTCCTTCTCGCGCGCGAGCAGCGCCTTCCGCGCCGCAATCCATTCCTCCCGCGACACAACAGGGTGCGCCGCAACCGATTCCGCTATCTGGCTCATGGTGATTCATCCTCTCTTCGTGTTGAAGCCGCGCGCTGGACCGCCAGCGCCGCACGGCGCGAATGAGCAGCCCGGCCAGGGCCCCGGCGCATAACGCCAGAATCCCGTAGCGCAGGCCCGCCGCGACGGGCAGCGCCAGACCGATCCCGGTCCACGCCGCCACATAGCCCGCCAGGCACATGGGGCACTTCGGGACCAGCGCGAGCCCGACCCCGGGAGCCGCCCAGGGAAGAATGCGCCGCAGTCCCGCAATTCGCCAATGCCTGCCGGCCATGCCGCCGCTCCTCGTTTCACTGCCCGGCCCGCCGGAGCCCATCTCCGGCGCGCTCTACCAATTCAACGAACGGCGGGGCCGGAGAAGGACAGGGCCTGCGCCCGGCGCATCAGGTGGGTGCGCCGCCGAGGGCTATCCGCTGGAACAGGTGATGGAAGACGCTGATTTGGCCCTCGATGCTGGCGGGTACCTCAATCCCTGTGGCCTCCGCCCAGCGTGCCCGAAGAAGTCGCTCCAGAAGCGGACGAAGCGATTCCGCATCCTCCCGATCCAGTCCCGACACGCCATCGCCGCCCAGAACCGCCCACGCCGTCTCCGCGGCACATAGCAACAGCGGCCAGTTGACCCAGTTGAATTGCTCCGTGATATCCCCCACGAGCGCCGCGCCACCCGGCGCCAACCGGTACTCCCGTTCGCGCGCCGCGCGGCTGGAGACAACCGCCCCGGCGCATTCGAGGTCAGCCAGGACCGCGTGCACGGACTTCTGCGAGAAGTAGATCTCGCGCGCGATTTCGCAGGGGTGGCCCGCGCCCCGCAACGCCAGGTAAATAAGCGCGTCGCAGCGCGCGTTCACCCCGAACAGCGCGCGCAGTTGAAGCAGGCGCGCGGCGCTGGCATCGGCGGAAAAGACCGAGGACAGGCCCCGGACTTCCACGGGGGACCGTATAAACCCTTTCTCCAGAAAGAGCGGGTCCAACGGCCCGATTACGGGCAGCGCGCGGCCATCGGGCAGCATGAACAATGGAACCGCATCGCGGCCGGCCCCGTACTCCTCCCCCGCCTTCACACCGGATTCCCGCGCACGCGGCATCCTCCCCCCCGCGCGGTATCCCGCACTATCGGCCAAGCGACGCTCCGGAGCTTGCTGGAGGGCCTCGGAAAGCCGCTTCCACTTTGAGGCCGCGCCGCGCGCCGCCATCCAACCGGCAACGGCGGCGAGGACCGGTCCCCCTCGAAACGGCTCTGATCGCACGATGTTTGAAAGCCGCTGGATATTAATAAACCGCCCGTTGAGGCGGAGCCAGTCAAGCACTTCGTCAAACAGCCGGGGATCGTGGCGGCCAATCGAGCAGGTCAGCAGCAGCAGCGCTTCCGGATCCGCCACCATGCGCCCGCGCTGGTGGCCCGCAACACCGATGGAACTCCAGGATTGCCACAGAAACTGGAGCAGGGTGTTCAGGTACTCGTGTCTAAAGTCGTTCGGCGGCGCCATGGTGGCCCAATTCCTGGAGGAGTTGCTTCAACATCCCGCGAAAACCGGGGGAAACATCGTGGGTCATCGCCCACCGGCCAGCAAGTATCAATTCTTCGTCCGTTGGTCGAAGTGCTTCCAGATCGCTGATGTGGTATCCCCCGCGATCAACGGAGGCGTAAAGCTTGAAGTGAATCTGGTCGAGCCGGCCAACGAAAGACACGCCCAGGCGATTGCCATAATCACGCCGGATTAGTCGAAACATCAGTCCGCCGGGAAGCCCCATCTGAAAGAGGCCCCCCGAATTACTGCTTGGGCCGTTGTTGAGCCAGCCTGCTGGCAGTTGCAATTCGCGCCCGACAGTCTTCGCCGCAAGAAGTAAATGCTCCGGCAGCGGTTCTGGATCGAGCAGACGATCCGCACCGTCGTAAAGAGCCAGGATGTCCACATCCAACGTCGTTCGAACGTGAAGGCCTGTCGCAATGAGCGCCGCGCCCCCACACACCACCAAGCCTGTATACGGGGCTTGCGCCCGCTCGAGACATTCGCCGAGACGGCCAAGGATACCGTCGAGTGATTCATCGGGATGAGACGGGTCGAGCATGAAAGCGCCTTCTGATTGAGTGGATTACCATACCATAATCTACACCCGCGTCCGAATCGCTTCCTCCACCACGGCCTCCAACTGCGCTCCCACCGCGTCCGGATCGTGCTCCCGCTGGATCCTGGCGCGCGCCGCCGCGCCGAGCGACCGCCGCAATTTCGCATCGCCCATCAGCCGGATCAACGCCTCCGCGAAGGCCCGCGGGTCGTCGTCGTCCACCACGATGCCGTCGACGCCATCTTCGAGCGGGTACGCGGCGCTGCGGCAGGCCACGATTGCCTGGCCCGCCGCCATGCCGTTCAGCAGCTTCACGGGATATCCCGACCACGAGACCCGGGGCAGCGCCAGAACGGCGTCGCGCGCCAGGATCTGGTGCAACGCGTCGAAGCCCTTCACCGGCACGACTTCGGCATCCGGAAACTCCGCGTCCTCCGCCGTGGCGATCAGGAGCCGCGCCTCGGGGTAGCGCTTGCGCACCCGCTCCATCGCGGCGAAGAGCAGGCCCAGATTCTGGTAGGCGTCGAGGTTGCCGGTATACAGCACCGGCGGCAGGCCGTCGCCCGGCGCGCAGGGATCGAAGTCCTCGGCGCGCAGGGGCGGCGGGACGATCGCGATGCGCGCGTGGTCGCAGCCGCGCACCACGAGATGCCCCGCCAGGCGCTGGTGCGGCACGATCACGTAGTCCGCGCGGCGCGGGAAGGTGCGATCGAGCCAGCGGCCAAGTTTCGCCGGCCACCGCGACCAGCGAAAGTAGTAGGGCAGCTCGTCGGACATCGCGTTGTGCGCGTGGTAGATCAGGGGGCGCACCCCGGCCAGCAGGCACGCCAGCAGGGCCTCGTAGTTGTGCGCGATGACGGCGTCGGCGCCGTATTTCGCGACCACCGCCCGGATTTTTGCCGCGAGCGCCAGATCCTGAAAGGGTTTTGCCAGCGAAGGCCCCGCCGCGGTCTTGCCCTCCCCGGGAATGCGGCGGCAGCGGTGCACCGGCAGGCCGCTCGTGTCGGGGCCGGCCCCATACCCGTACACCACCAGCCGCACCTCGTGCCCGCGCGCCGCGAGCGCCAGCGCGTGATCCCGCAGGAAGACTTGCGACCCCTGCGGCACGGGGTACGGGCACGCGCCGGCGAATACAATGCGGTAGCTCATTCGAAGTAGCCCAGGGCGCGCATGCGCGTCGCGATGATGGCCTCTTCCTCGGGGGTGTAGGGCGCGGCCCAGGCCGGACGCGCCGCCGCATCGCCCGCCGCCGCCGCCCCGATCAGCGGGCGCCCGTCGAGGGGCGGACAGGACGCGCCCAGCACCGACAGGACCGTGGGCGCGATATCGGCGAGCGACGCCGACTTCGCCGCGACCGGCGACGACAACAACAGCACCCCGGGATCGCGGTGGGTCCCGTTCATGCCACGCTCCTTCCCGCCAATCGCTTCCTCCGGGCGAATGCGCCGGAAGGCCGGTCCGCCGGGCGCGCTCCGCAGACAGGAATGCGAATAGCCGTCCTCCAGCGCCAACTCCAGCACGATATCCGGCGCGCGATCAATCTCCGGGCCGTCGTACAGCGCGGCGCGCGGCCACGCCCGGGCGACCGGGGCCCATTCCTCCAGCGCCGCGCAGAGCCGGGCCACAAACGCATCGTATTCCGCGCGCGGAACCTGCCCCAGCGGCTCGCGCCCCGCGAGGTTGACCCGGATCGACGGGAAGTAGTTCAGTTCCTCCGACCACGCCGTCGTGTGGCGCCAGTCGATGCGCCCAAAGCGCGATCGGGACTCCGCGCGCGCCGCAAGCCCGCCAAAGCGCCGGAAAAGGCCGCCGCGCCAGCGCTCCGGCGTCAGCGACAGCGCGGCCCGTTTCAGAAGGCTGTCGCGCCCGCCCGGCTTCCACGCCAGGTAGCCGTGTTCCGCCAGCCAGTTGTTTAAATGCGCCACGCCCGTGCCCGCACCGCCGAATCCGTGGTCGGAAACCACGCCCACCACCACATCCTCCCCCGCCGCCGCCACGAGACGCCCGACCGCCGCGTCGAGGCGCTCGTAGACCTGCCGGATCGCGGTTTCGAAGCCGGGGCGGTGGCGGGGCGACTGCGGATCGTGAAACAGCCAGAAGTGGTGCGACACCGTGTCGGCCTCGCCGAACACGGCCATGAAGAAATCCCACGCCTCCTCCCGGAGCAACCCCTCCGCAATCGCCGCCTTGCGGTCCGCGCCGGCCAGCAGCCGCGCCAAGGCGTCCGCGTGCCACCCCGGTCCGATGTCGTGCTCCTGAAAATCCGCAAACCGCCAATCGCGCACCGCCGTGTAGCGGGAAGGCGGATAAACAAACGAGCGCTCCACCGCCGTGGCGACGGGCGAGTCGAACCCCGACACCATCACCCCGTTAATCGGCTCGGGCGGGTAGGTTCCCGGGACCCCCAGCACGCATGATCGCAGGCCCGCATCATCCAGCAGGTTCCAGATGGCGGGCGCGGCGCGGCGCCCCCGGTTGACGAAGCGGATCGCGTAGGAGCCCGGCTGCATCTCGGTGAAATCAAAGATCCCGTGGCGGCCCGGATTCACCCCCGTTACACAGGTGGTCCACGCCGGAAACGTCACCGGCGGGCGCGTGCTCGAAAGCGGCATGAAGGTCCCGCGCGCGCGCAACGCCGCCAGGTGCGGCAAATGCCCCGCATCCATCCACGGCCCCAGGAGAGACGGCTCGGCGCCGTCCAGTCCAATCAAGAGAAATCGCGCCATGCCCCGATCCTAACACAAGCCACGGGACCGGTTCGGTGATCGCCCGGCTAACGCAGGGCAATCGCAATTGAACTTCCAACTCGAGCCGAGCGCCACATGGACCACCTTCAATGTTAAGAAGGGCGCGTGTTGGAGCGCTGGCATTTCGCCTGCGGCGAATCCCCGACCTTGCCGGCACAGATGCCGGCGCTCCAAAACGCTCACTATCGTTGATTCAAGGTTCCAAATCGACTCAAATTTACGCCGATATACCGAGATCGAGTCCAAATGCGATTATCCTGCCGCCTACCGCGACCAGATCACCGGACAGCGATCCGTATCGCCGATGAACGCGGCCAGCCCGCGGGCTTCGCCCCCCGCTGGGGTCGATTTTTCCGTGCGCAGGTGAATCGCCAGGCTCAGGCGCGGCGCACCGCTGGTGTTCGGCCCGCTGGCGTGGAGCGTCAGGCGGTGATGGAAGCTGACGCCGCCGGGCGGCAGCGCGCCCGACGCCTCCCGCCATTCCCGCCCCTCGGGAACCGCGATCTGCCCGTCCAGCTCCTGGCCGTAGAAGTCGCCCTGCCCCAGCAGGCCCCACGTGTGCGACCCCGGCACAAAACGCATCGCGCCGGCGGCCTCGGTCACGTCGCTCAGCGCGAGCCATGCCGTGAACACCTCGCTGCCCGGCGCCCAGCAGTCCCAGTACTGAAAATCCTGGTGCCAGCCCACGTTGGTTCGGAACGCGTTGCCTTCCGCCACCGGCGGCTTCATCAGCAGCTGCACCCACCACACCTGAACCATCGACGCGCCCGTAATCTCCGCCGCCGCCTCGCCGAGCCGCGGACTCGCCACCGCCGCCCGGATCGCGCGGTTACACTGCTGCGGCATCTCGATCTTTACCAACTTGCGCGGGTCGTCCCCCGGCGTCCACGGCGAATCCTCCGGCGGGACGCCCGTCTCGTAGCGCCCGTCGCGCACGTCCTCCATCCCCCGAACCGCGGCGGCTATCTCGCCGGGTTCCAACACGGGGTCCGTGTTCAGGTAATAGCCATGCTCGTCGTAGAATACACTGGCGTGTTTGGTCATCAACATAGGGGTCGCCTTTATCCCCGATCCGGCTGTCTGGCGCGGCGGGCGCCCGTCAGCGGACCAGGTAGGTGTAGTTGTAGGTTATTTCGCGTGTTTCGCCCGGCGCGAGTTCCAGTTCCCAGGTCAGCTTACTGCTCGGGTTGAAACGGCCCGCGCCCTGCGCCCCCACCGTAATCGCGGGCTCCAGGCTTGATGCGCCGAATTCGCCGGTCAGTTCTTTGTGAATGATCACGGAGATCGCCGTGTCGCGGAGATTCTGAAGCGTAAGCGCCCCGGATATCTCGCTTTTCATCGCGCCCATCGGGCCGGGCCGGAGTTCCGCGCGCCCCGGCGCCTCCTGCTCCGACGCCTTGACGCGCACGCTCAACGCCTTGTTCACATACACCAGCGTGGATTCGCCCGGATTCGCCCACGCGCTGGTGCGCGCGCCCAGAAACTTGCCGTTCCGAACGACTGCCGCCGGGGCCGTGGTCATGGGGAAGGGAAACGGATTCTTAAAGCGCACCGCGTCCCAGATATCCGCCTCTTGGCGCTCCGCCGCCGGTGGCCCGCCATAGGGATGGCCCGTCCCGCGCGTCTCGGGGATCGTCCACTCCACCACCAGTTCGTATCCCGCCGCCGCGGACGCCACGTCAAACGCCAGCGACGCGTTCAGGCCCAGGTCGCGTTCGCCGATCGGGTGATAGTAGAGGTCCGCCCCGTCATCGCCCGCGGGCGCCGCCGGGAGCGCGCCGCCGCCCAGGCCCCCGCCCGCCACGTTGGCGAAGGCCATCTGCGCGGCCAGTTGCGCCTGCTCGCGCGGGTCCCGGCCCAGCGCGTCGAAGAACGCGCCCCAGCTGGTCTGCGGCGAGAAGGGCGATAGCACATGCGCGTGCTCGATGCTCGGGTACCCGGAAATCAGCGAGAGCGCCGCGCCCTCCAGCGCCTCCAGTTCGTTGCGAATCACCGCCGACTGCGCGATCGACAGCTGCCCGGGCTCGGAAATGTCCAGGCGGTAGCTCGGCGCCCACGACAGCCCGCGGGCCACGCTCGTCACGCGCACCGCCAGCGGATATGCCGCGTCCGCCGACCCCTCCAGGTAAAGCGCGGGCCGCTCCTCCAACGCCACGCCGGGGGCCTCCAGCGCGCGCACAAAGGCCACCAGGTCCGGCTGGATGTAACTCGCCGTTCCATCGTCCGCCACCACCACAAACAGGCTCGATGGCGCGCGAGCGGAGATCGCGGCGTTCAAATACATTCCGCGGCTATACGGATCGAAATTCGGCGCCGGTGATCGCGGGATTTCCTTTAGTATGCCCTCGAAAACCCCCGCGTCCTCCAGCCGCAGGCCAATCTGCACCCGCTTGCCCACCAGCGCGCCATAGCCGGGCGCGCTTTCCGTCTCCATCTGCTCCATCGCCGCGCGCGCGGTTATCCCCGGCGCCCCCTCAATCCACATCGCGCCGTGCACCATGGCGCCAATCCCTTCGAAGCGGTGGGCGCCCGGGCCGGGCAGCGTGTATTCGCGCGTCACCACCGCGAGCCCGTTCTTGAAAAGCCCCGCCGACACCACGCGTCCATCCTCCGCCCCGGCCACCGGCATCGCCCCCGCAACCAGCATAATCGCGACAAACCATTTGTGATGCTGTCTCATTGGTGTACCCCTTTTGATCGTTGAAGCCGTTCCTCACGTCACACACCCCAGTATACCTTGAACGGACCGCGCGGGTAACGTACCATGTGCGTTGTGGAATTCTCCGGGGGGATGTTCCGCAATGGGGAATCGATCAATTGATATACTACACCTTGGACGCCGAGGATACGATTGTCGACGTGGGCGGTGACTGGGACCAGTTCGCCCTGGAGAACGGCGGGGCGCATTGCACCCGCGTGAAGGTCGTCGGAAACCTCCTCTACCGCTATATTGCCGGCCCCGATGTGGTGGATGTATACCGCGTGCTGTTCGCCAGGTCGCGACGCACCCGCTCCCAGATCGAACTGGACTTCCGCTGTGATGCGCCCGCCTTCCGCCGGAAAATGCGGATGCGTATTTCCCCAGAGGATCGCGGGCTGCTGACCGTTACAACAGCGCTTCTCGACGAGGAGCCACGCGCCGAGGTTTCTCTGCTGGACTCGCATGCGCCGCGCGGTAGTGAATTCATATCGATTTGCTGTATTTGCGGCGACGTCTGCTCGGAGAACGGCGAATGGGTCCCCGTGGAAGTGGAGTGCCAGCGCCGGCGTCTGATGGAACACGCCACCGTGCCGCGCCTTTCGCATGGGTTCTGCCCCGAGTGCCTGAGCTCACAACTGGCCGAACTGGACGCGCGCCGCTGATCATCGCCGGCTTCGCCGCCTTGACTGCGCCCCCGCCCCCGGTTACCATCGCAGCATGTTTTGGGAAGCACCGCAATGCATTCGGGAGTATCAGACGATGGCACACGGTATCGGAAAACACGCGTTCACAGCCGCCCTGGCGGCGCTCCTGGCCACGGTGGCGTCGGCCGGCCCAATCGAGATCGGCGCCCGCCTGGAGCCCCTGGTGGACCGCCACCTCATCGAATCGCTGGACGGGACCGAACTCCGCCTGCACCAGCCGGTTCCCCGCGAAATCGCCATCACCTACGACGCGCCCTGGGAGGGCAACACGAGCTGCTACGTCACCGTGTTTCAAGACGAGGGCCGCTTCCGCATGTACTACCGCGGCTCGGGCTACAACCTGGAGGACGGCTCCTACTCGAAGCAGTTCGTGTGCTACGCCGAGAGCCAGGACGGCGTCACCTGGACGAAACCCGAACTCGGCCTCATCGAATTCGAAGGCTCCAAAGCCAACAACATCGTATGGGACGGCATGGGCGTGCACAACTTCGCGCCCTTCAAGGACACCAACCCGGACTGCAAGCCCGAAGAACGCTATAAGGCCCTGGCCGGGGGCGAGAAGAAGGGCCTCGTCGCCTTTACGTCCCCCGACGGCATCCACTGGAACCTCGTGAGCGAGGAGCCCGTCATCACAAACGGCGCCTTCGATTCGCAGAACCTCGCCTTCTTCGACAACACCCGCGGGCGCTATGTGGACTTCCACCGGGGCTTCAAGGACGGCGTCCGGCATATCATGACCTGCACCTCCACCGACTTCCGCACCTGGACCGAGCCCGAGTGGGTCGATTTCGGCGATACGCCCGACGAACACCTCTACACGAACGCCACCACCCCCTCGCCCGGCGCACCGCACATCTTCCTCGCCTTCCCGAAGCGCTTCATGCCCGATCGCCAGTCCGCCGTCCACCCGATCAAGGGCGTTTCCGACGGGGTTTTCATGACGAGCCGAGACGGGATGCGCTGGGACCGCTGGCGCGAGGCGCTCATCCGCCCCGGCGCCCAAGACAGCCGCTGGGTCAACCGCAACAACATGATCGCCTGGGGCATCCTGCCCACCGCCGCCGCGCTCCCCGATACGCCGGACGAATGGTCCATCTACGCGACGGAAGGCTACTACGTTGGCCCGTGCCACCTCCGCCGCTACTCGATCCGCCAGCATGGCTTCGTGTCGGTCCACGCGGGCGGCGAGACGGGTTCCTTCGTAACCAAACCTATTGTCTTCAGCGATGATCCCGCCGTCTCCATCCCCGTACCGGGCCAGGAGACGCCCGCGAAAACCGCGCTGCTGCTCAACTTCGCCACCTCGGGCGCGGGCGTTATCCGCTGCGAAATTCTCGACGCCAACCACGTGGCCATCCCCGGCTTCCGCCTGGACCAGTGCGACGAGATCTTCGGGGATTCGCTGGAGCAGGCGGTCACGTGGAACGGCGGCGCGGAATTGAAGTCCCTCGCGGGAACGCCGGTGCGGTTGCGTTTCGAGCTCTTCGACGCGGACCTCTACGCAATCCGGTTTCAGTAGCGGCGGGTTCCGGCTTTGAATACTAACGAATTCTCCACGAACGCGTGAACCATAGGAATAGCCAAATCCGTCATCCCCGCGAACGGGACTGTCGGTTTACTTAACTCACCCTACACTATGGAAGGAATGAGAAGATCCGTCATCCCCGCGAACGCGGGGATCCAGCGACGCGATCGCGCAAACCTCCGAATTCCACTGGATTCCCGCTTTCGCGGGAATGACGCTGTAGGGCGCTAGCACAGAATTGTAGGTTTTGAGGCATCCGCACCAGTTAAACCGACAGCCCGGAACGCGGGGATCCAGCGACGCGAACGAACAAACCTCCAAATTCCACTGGATTCCCGCTTTCGCGGGAATGACGCTGTAGGGCGTTAGCACAAAATCGTAAGGAATGCGCTCACCGCACACGTTAAATCAACAGCCCCTACTCCGACGACAGATAGGCGTGAATGGCGGACCGCACCCGCGTGAACTCATCTTCCGCCTCCGCAATGAGGCCATCCGCCATGGCGGAGTCCGCCGTCTCAAGCGCTCCGGCGATTTCGTGCAGGCGCGCCGTCCCGATATTCGCGCTCGCGCCCTTGATCGTGTGCGCCTCGCGCCGCAACTGATCGGCGTCGCCCGCCGCATGCAGACCCCGCAATCCGGCCACGCGCCCGCCGCAATCCTCCACATACGCCTCGAAAAGATCCCGCTCAAATTCCCCATCGCCGCCCGAGGCCTCCCGGATCCGCGCAAAATCCAGCGGCGGGCTGTCGAATTGTCCTTCGCTCGGCATCACGAACCCTTTCCGCGCCGGCGGCGCACACCCGCAGTCTAGCCTCCCTTCCCGCGCGGTTCAAGCGCGGGAGCCGAAAACGAGGACCAAAACCGCTCTCGCCCGCGCTGTCCGCCTCGGGCGCATCTATCGGCGAAGTTTTGGGAAAACGCCCCGAAGGGGTACGGCAGCTTCGAGCCCCGGGCAACGCCTGGGGTTAACGGGATAGGTTTCCTGTAAGCCCTGAAAGGGCGGCGGAGTTCATGCTCCTAGGCTGAACTGCGCTGCCCTTTCAGGGCGAATAAAAACTACACCACGCTTCCCCTGGGCGTTGCCCAGGGCTCGAAGCTGCATTGGCCCTTCGGGCCGGAAGAGCGGGAAACCCGAGTCTACTACATTCATCACTGGCGCCTTGAACCACCATACAATCCGCGTTCATTCGTGTTCATTCGCGGTTCAAATTTATTCTTCGCGACCTTCGCGCCCTTCGTGGTGATCATTTCTTTCGTTGCGGCCAGAGGCGGCCACGCTCAAAAGATGAAGTCCGTGGAAAGAAATCCCGAATGGCGCTCCCGTACGATTCCATTGATGATCCGCTTGTTCAACGCGCCCTCCTTCGCGGCCACGAGCGTCCGGATCGAGAACACGCGCAGCGCGTCCGACACCGAGAGGGTCCCCTCCGCCGAGTCCTTCCGGCCTGTGAACGGGAAGGTGTCCGGACCCCGCTGGCACTGGCTGTTCAGGTTCACGCGGCACACCTGGTTCGCCAGGACATCCAGCAGCCGCGCCACGGCCTCCGGATCGGACCCGAACACCGCCGCCTGCTGGCCGTAGGGCGAATCCACCACGTACCGGAGCGGCTCTTCGAGGTCGTCGAACGCTACCACGGGAACCACCGGCCCGAACTGCTCCTCCGCGTACACGCGCATACCCGGCGCGGCGGGATACAGGATCGCCGGCGTGAGGCAGGTCGCGGCGCGCTGGCCGCCGCCCGCATTCACCACCGCGGCGCCCTTTTCGATCGCGTCGCGCACCAGGCTTTCGAGGTACGGGGCCTGGTCCGGATCCGCCAGCGGGGTGAGTTGCGCGCCGTCCTCCCACGGCATCCCGAGGCGCAGCGCCCCCACGGCCTCCGACAGCCGCGCCAGGAACGCGTCCACGATCGACCGGTGCACAAACAGGATCTTCAGCGCGGTGCAGCGCTGGCCGTTGTACGACAGCGCCCCCAGCGCGCACTCCCTCACGGCCAGATCAAGATCCGCGTCCGCCAGCACAATTGCGGGGTTCTTCGCCTCCAGCCCGAGCACGCAGCGCAGGCGGTGCGGCTTCGGGTGCTGCGACTTCAGAATGCCCGCCACGCGGCTGGACCCGATGAAGGCGAGGCAGTCCACGCGCCCGGACGCCATCAACGGCCCGCAGACTTCCCGCCCGTCGCCATATACCGTGTTCACCACCCCCGGGGGAAACGCCTGTTGAAAGGCCTCCAGCAGCGGGCGGTGCAGGAGCACGCCCAGCTTCGGCGGCTTGAAGATCACCGTGTTCCCCATCAGCAGCGCGGGGATCAGCGTCGTGAACGTCTCGTTCAGCGGGTAGTTGTAGGGTCCCATGCACAGCACCACACCCAGCGGCGCGCGCCGGATCTGCGCAATCACGCCCTCCTCGATCTCGAAGCGCGACGCCGCCCGGTCGAGGTCCTTATACGCCGCAATGGTGTCGCGAATATAGACCAGCGTCCGGTCGAATTCCTTCGCAGCGTCCGCCCGGTTCTTGGCTATCTCCCACATGAGCAGCGCCACCGTCCGCTCGCGCTGTTCCGCCATCCGCCCCAGGAAATCCTCCAGGCAGGCGATACGCTCCGACACGGTCATCATCGGCCAGGCCCCGCGCCCGTGCCCGTAGGCCGACGCGGCGGCGTCCAATGCTTCCAGGGCCTCGTGCTCGGTGAGCAGCGGATAGTGGCCCAGCCGCACCGGCTCCAGGGCCCCGTCGCGCGCGGCGCACACCGGCGAAAACACCTCCTGAACGGGGCCCTTCCAGGTGCGGATCTCCCCGTTGATCAGGTAATCCCGCTGCTCCAGCGGGATGGCCGCCCGCATGGACTCCGGTATCGCGGACTCCTCCGGAAACGGGTGGCCGGCTTTCATGGACACGGTCATGGCGATTCTCCTTCTATTGGCTGGGACAACGCGTTGACCCCGACAGCCCCGGGCATAATCCTGCCCAACTACGCGCCCGGCGCGCAACTGACCGCGCCGGGCTTGTAATCCGGCGTGGAACGTGGTAGCATTGTGGAAAAGGTGAACCATGTTTTTTAATTCGAAGCACCAATTGGAACTGCGTCTCCCACGCCTCCTGCTGCTGGAGGTGCGCAGGTCCGTTGTGCCTCGAATTCTTTATTGACACTTCCCCGTAACGGGTTACGTCAGAGGCCGCGGGCTAACGCTCGCGGCCTTTTCGTTTTTGTGATTCTAAAGCCGCCTGAAGTAGTCACCCTCGTCGCACCCAACGGTGGCAGCTCTCGGTGATCGAAAACCGTCATCCCCACGAAAGTGGGGATCCAGAGACCATGCAACGTTAACCTCGCAAACCCTCTGGATTCCCGCCTTCGGGGCTGTCGATTTAACGTGTGCGGTGAGCGCATTTCCTACAATTTTGTGCTAACGCCCTATGGCGTCATTCCCGCGAAAGCGGGAATCCAGTGGAATTCGGAGGTTTGTTCGTTCGCGTCGCTGGATCCCCGCGTTCGCGGGGATGACGGATCTGCTCATTCCTTCTATAGTGTAGGGTGAGTTAAGTAAACCGACAGCCCCCTTCGCGGGAATGACGAATACATCCAGTGTACGTACGGCATCTCGTATCGGCGAACGCCTTACGTCAGACGGCTAAAGTATTACTTGTTTTTTGTCCACACTACTCAACGCCAGAAAGGAGGGCTGTGAAATGGATTTGGGACTGCGATGACCCGGATCTCCCTGCTGCGCGCCCCGCTCAACGGATAACCCCCAACAATACCCAAAAAAAAACCGAGAAGGGCGCAACCCATGCGGAAGATCCGAATCTTAGACACCACACTCCGGGACGGCGAACAGACGCCCGGCGTACACATGAACACCCGACAGAAACTGGTGATCGCCGGAGAACTCGAAGTTCTCGGCGCAGCCGCCATTGAAGCAGGCTTCCCCGCATCCTCGCCGGGCGACGCGGAGGCCGTCCGCGCCATCGCGGAGGCCGTGCGCGGATGCGAAATCGCCGCGCTGTCCCGCTGCGTTCCGGGCGATATCGACGCGGCCGGCGCGGCGCTCCGGCCCGCGGCCGCCCCGCTGATGCACCTCGTAATCGGCGCGTCCGACATCCACCTGGCGCACAAGCTCCGCATGTCGCGCGCGCAGGTGCTGGCGGCCATCGACCGCTGTACGCGGCAGGCCCGAAACTGGGCGGACGCCGTCCAGTTCAGCCTGGAAGACGCCACCCGGAGCGACCCGATCTTCCTCCGGCAATGCGCCGCAACCGCCGTCGCGGTCGGCGCCACCCGCATCAACATCGCGGACACCGTCGGCTGCGCAACGCCGGACGAGTTTCACCCGCTCATCGCCGATATGGTCCAGTTCCTGGGGCCGGAGGTCATCGTCTCCGCGCACTGCCACAATGACCTCGGCCTGGCCACCGCCAATGCCTGCGCGGCCATCCGCGCGGGCGCGCGCCAGGTCGAAGCCACGGTCAACGGCATCGGCGAGCGCGCCGGCAACACGGCCCTGGAGGAGATCGCCGTGATCGCGGCGCTCAAGCGCCTGGGCGACACCGGCATCGCCCTCAACCGCCTCACCGCGATCAGCCGGATGGTCGCCGAGACGGCCGGCGTGCCTGTGCAGCCCAACCGCGCGATCGTGGGGGCCAACGCCTTCACGCACAGCTCCGGAATCCACCAGGACGGCATCCTCAAGGCCCCGGAGAACTACCAGTACGTCGCCCCGGATCTCGTCGGAAAAGCCGGCCACGACTTCGTGCTCACCGCCCGCTCCGGGCGCAACGCCGTGCTCCACGTCGCCCGAATGCGCGGCCACACCGTCGAGGGCGCCGATTGCGACCTGCTCTACGAGGCCTTCGTGCGCTTCGCCGACACCGTGCACGGCGCGGTGGACGGGGCCGACCTGGACGCCATCGCGGCGCGCGTCGCGGACAGGCTTCCGGCGCATGCGTAATGCGATTTCGGGGCCGGGCGGATGTGCTATGATCCCGCCCGGCCCCGATTTCCAGGATTCAGGCAACCGGAAGGACACACGGCAATGGGTCTCAAGGTCTACACCTACAAGAACTGCGGAACCTGCAAGAAGGCGGTGAAATGGCTCGACGCCCGCGGTGTCGCCTACCAGGAAATCCCCATCCGCGAGACGCCGCCCGGCATCCCGGAACTCCGCAAGATGCTCAAGGCCATGAACGGCGACCTCAGGAAGCTCTTCAACACCTCGGGGATGGACTACAAACAGTTCAACCTCAAGGAACTGCTCCCCGCCATGCCCGAAGACGAGGCCCTCGGCCTCCTCAGCACCAACGGCAACCTCGTCAAGCGCCCCTTCGTCATCGGCAAGGACATCGCCACCGTCGGTTTCCGGGAAGATACCTGGGAAGAACTATTTCCCTGAAACCACCGAGCCGCAGAACATGACCGCTCACCCTATTGAGGGCACAACGGCGGCCGTGAAAGGGAACCCGTGTAGCTTGCTCGAGGCTTTTCTTCTGGTGACTGACGCGCCGACAGGTCACGAGGCGCCATGAATCTCGCGGGGTTTGATAACCCGTTACCTGGCGGGAACACCGTATTCCGGCGCACGCTGTCGGCCCGAAGGTCCAACGCAGTTCGACTTCAGCGTGGCTGCATGCGCGCAACTCGCTGCGCTTACCCTTTCAGGGCGGAGAAAGGGGTGTTCCCGTTTTCCCTGGGCGCTGCCCAGGGCTGGGCGCTGCACTGGCCCTTCGGGCCGCAAAACCGGCCGATTCGATTCCACCATCAGAGGCCCATACCGGCATCTATTGGCGACTCCAGAATGATTCGCGCGCCGGAAAACCGTCTATGAACACTCCCGTGCGCTCAAATCGGATGGGCTGTGAAGACTTTCCCCGCGATCATCCCCCACGGGGCGCCCAGAAGAATACAAACGCCCAGAAGCACCCGCCACGCCTGGATGCCGTGTCAGCGTTTATTCATCGTCCGCATCGTATCCGGGGACCTGGACGGCCATGGTCTTTTCGGTGGACATCCAGTCCTTTGTCTTCAATAGCCGTTCGAAATCATCGCCCATTTGACTATTAATTACCATATTGTCTTCATTAAACGCATTAATCGTTACATAATCCAGGATCAGCTTCCGCCCGCGTTCATTGCAGTGGTACAAGTACTGGATATGACCGTCTACCTGCATCGTTCCCGCTGCCTGCATCAAAATGTCGCATAGGACCTCTCGGGCCGGGGCCGCGTCCCGCGACACGGCTATCGGTGTCTCCCCGGTCAATACGTCCGCGGGGCGCATCAACACGTCCACCCCGCCAAACGTGATTAACAGCGGTCGCCTGTCGCTACGGGGTACAGCATTCGCCTCGTTCACGGCGCGGGCCAGTGCGCTGACCGCTTCCCACACCGAGGTGGCCTTGATGTCGACGGTTACAACGGTGTCCAGCAGGTTCCCGTGCCCTTCCAGCGTACTGTTCGGGCGCAACACCGGCACGCCGTGGATTTCCTCGAAAAGCCAGCGCCCCCCCGATGCCGCCTCCAGGCGGGCGATGGCCGCATCAAAGCGCTCTCCCTTGTGGATCGCGAAGGGTCCCGGAGGCGCTTCGCGCTCCGTTGCGCCCGCACAATGTTCCGGCAGCCCCTCGCTGGCAAATTTCAGACCAAAGCAACGCTCGATAGCCCGCTTGAGATCGTACAGACTTTCCGGCTCATCCAGGCTGACCGCGCGGTGTGCTACGCGTTCCCGTAACGGCGATTTCGAATCCTCGCTGGAACTATCCCGCACCCCAGCCTGCGGCCGGCCAACCTCGTCTTCCACGCCGGGCGCCATCGCCGCCGTGTTCCACGCTATAAGAAATCCGGGCAGGAGGGTGGCAGCGAATAAATGGCGGAAGCATAACATCGGAGACTCCTTCGAAGTCTGGACACGGTTGCACTTAGAAACTTGGGTCACCCGGCCCCTGAACACCGCTCTTCTTGACAAAAACCAACTTGTAGTGCCCGCTTGATTCCATGGTAACCTTGTACTCGAGTTCGTGGGTGACGAACCACGGGCCTTCGTTGTTCACACTGACACAGCCCACCACCCGCATTCGCTGTTTAAGCTTGAACACATCACCAACTTCCATGCTACTCCAGACGGATGCCGAGATATTCGGGTTGAACCCGTGGTCATCGAACTTTTTGCCGTCGGGATCCCCGTCCAGGTCGGCCCGGTAGTTGTTTCCGTCAATCTTCCAACTGCCATCCCAATTCATCTGAAACTGCTCTTTTTGTTGTTGACTAAGCGTCATACTAGTCCCACTCGTATCCATTTCGGACGGGAGGAAATCTTCGTTGATGGTAATGCCTTCGAAGCTATAATCCGGGTCTGAACTCAGGGAAACCTTGTGCCAGTAGCGATCTCCCAAGTGGGGACTCTGCAAATGCTCCTCCCAGATTGTCGACTCTTCGTCCGGGACCACAACCTTTTCAAACACCGCGGTCGCCGTCGTATTCTGCGTTAGCTCGAAGTCCGGATGGCTCGTCTCCCGCCAGCCATGGATATCGCTATCTTCATCACTTTCCCAGCGAACAAATCGGTACTGGGACGGGCAATTCACCCGGTGTGTGGGAGCGTATTCGGTGTACGCGTCATAGGTCCTCACAATCGGATCGGTGGACCACCCGGTCGTTTCCGGCAGATCCAGCCGCACTTCGCAGGTGGAATCGCCGCCCTGTTTGTTCACGGTGAGGGTTTACTGGGGCGGCGGGTCTGGCGGTTCCGTGGCCCGGGCCGGATTTTCAACCAGGGCGATAAACGCGCCGATCACGACGGCGGACAGTGCGCACCCGGCGGCGAAATTGCCGAACATGGCGGATTCTTGCGGAATGCGTTTCATGATTCTACCCCCTGTCACTCGTCCGCCGCGCGGGCGCCGGCTTCGGCTATGGATTCGATGGAGGCGTCCAGATTGGCGGCGAGGGCCGACCCCGGAACGCGATGCGCCAGGCGCCGGAGCAATTCGGCGGCGGCATCGGGGCGTCCGAGTTCGGCAAGCCGATCGGCGCTCTGCTGCGTATGCAGCATCACCTCTTCGTAGTTGTTCCGCTCGTAAACCAGCGGGATCTCGGCATAGTCCAGCAGCGCGTGGGCATCCTCCAGAATGGTGGCCGCATCGCCCCCGGCGCGCGCCAGGCCCAGCCGAATCGTGCGCGCGCGGAAAACCGGGCGCGGGTCCCGGTCGCGTGCGATGGCTTCCGACGCGGCCGCCCACATGCGGTCTCCCGCCAGGGCCGGATCCAGGTCCGCGATGATGCTGAGCGCCGCGTATTCCTGCTGCCAGTCCGCCGCCGACGAGGCGGCGCCGGCCAGCTCCGCCGCGAGTGCGGCGTCGTCCTGCTCGCCGCCGCGCGCGTTGAGGTGGGCGTATATTGGCGCGCCGATAGCGTCTTCGCGGAGGCGCACGCTGTGCGCCCGCAATTCCCCAAACTGGTCCGGCGCGTTGAACATCCGGTTCAGCCCGCCGGGGGATCGGTCCGCGCGGTAGAACACGAGCCGCTGGGCCTCCACGGCCAGCGCATTGTCCGGGTAGTCCTCGATAATAAGGTCGCGCGCCCGCCGGGCCCAGCCGGTGTCGTGCAGGAAGTAAGGGCTCGACATGGTAAAAAGGGCGCCAAGCCGGGCGACCCCGTGATCGCCCCGGGTCAATTTGTACAGGTCCTTCACGCACCGCTCCGCCTCGTCCACCGTCATCGTCAGGTCCTCCGTATACCGCATGAGCGTGGCGAGGAGCAGGTCCATGGGCTGGTTCACCTCGTCCAGGGTATCCGCGTAGAAAGCCTCGCGTTCGTGCGGGTGCATGAGGTCTTCGGTATTGAAAAGCAGCGCCTGCGCCAGGCCGACGGCCCGCGGCGCGAGATCGGTTCGATCCGGCGGTATCGCGCGCAGGGCCTGCAACAGCCGGGTGGAGGCTTCCACCCGGTGGCCCTGTTGTATTAATGCGTCTGCCCGACGCCGCTCCTCCCCGATGCGCTCCGGGGAATCCACGGGCGCCGCGCCCGCGGACAGCATGGCCAGGGGAAGTGCGGCGGCGATCGCCCCCATGAAATAGTGCTTCAGCCCGTGGTGTTTCATCTGCCGGCCTCCTGTCTCTTGACAACCTCGCTTGTACCCTAAGACATCCGGGCGGTTTTGTCAACCCCCAGGGTGTAGAGCCAGTACAGCACGTTCCGGATCGGAGCGCTGGTCGCGGCGTGGGCCGGTACGTCTCGGCGCCGGGATACTACCGCGCCCGCGGTTCATAGCGAAGGGCCGCGGGGGTCGGGGTCAGCGGCATTTCCAACCGAGCTTACTCCAAACTATACTATTACTGCATTGCCAGGCAGGTGGCACAGAAGGCTCGTCCGCCACGCACGCCACCGCCCTACACCGTATGGACCGCCGCGCTCACCCGCTCCACGAACTCCCGCAGGGCCGCGTGACGCTCCGGATCCGCCAGGCCATCCGCCGCCCCCGGGCCCACCACCACGCGCGACGCGCCAAAACGAATACAGCGCGCGGCGTCTTCGGCCGACTCCGCGCCTTCGGCTTCCAGCGCCACGGCGTACTCGTGGTAGCGGATGTTTTCGTGCAGCAGCCGGATCCGCTCCCAGGCGGCGCGGGGCAGGCCACCGCGTCGCCGTACCGGATCCGCGCCGAGCAGCAGCAGGCGATCGATCTGGGGGAAGAGGTAGTTCACCTTCGTAAGCGGCGTCGCCGGGAGCACCGCAATACCGGCCTGCCGCCCTGCGTCCCGGATCTGCGACAGCGCCCGGTGGATGTGGACGCATTTTTCCAGGTGCAGCGTAACGGTGTCCGCGCCGCTCGCCAGCACCGCCGTGAGCACGCGTTCCGGCTGCGCCACGAGCAGGTGCGCGTGGCAGGGGATCGCGGATACGGCCTTCACCGCCGCAATGGCCGCCGGGGCGAATCCGAACACCTCCACAAAGCGGCCATCCGCCACGTCGAAGTGGAACTCGTCAATCCCCTGCTGCTCCAGCGCGCGCACCGCGCCCTCCAGGTTCAGAAGGTCGAGCGCCTTCATATCCGCCGCAAAAGCCGTCTTGGACACAACATTCTCCCGCTGTTACCCGTGCGAATCACGGGCAATCAATCTACCACACCCGCCGCGCGGGCGGCCAGAAACAGGCGAAGGGCGGGCCCGCGCGCCCGTGCGCCGGCCCGCCCTCGCGGTATCGTCTTCCGCTGTACGGCCCCGCCGTCAGCCCGCCTTCACCATCAGATCCGCCACCAGCTTGCTGAACTGTGCCGGGTTGGGCAGATCCCCGCCCTCCGCGAGCAGCGCCTGGCCATGCAGTAACTGCGCGTAATCTTCCAGCCGGGGATCGTCCTGGCTGGCGTCGTAGATGTCGTGCAGCTTCCGCAGGACCGCGTGATCCGGGTTCAGCTCCAGGATACGCTTGGACGCCGGAAATTCCTGACCCATCTGGCGCATCATCTGTTCGAGCTGCGGCGAAAGATCGCCGCCATCGGTCACCAGGCAGGCCGGCGAGTTCTTCAGCCGGTTCGACAGGCGAACCTCCTTCACGTGATCCTTCAGCTTGTCCTTCAGGCACTCCAGCAGCGACTGGTATTCCTTCTCCTTCTCCTTCCGCCGCTCCTCGGCCGCCTTCTTCTCCTCCTCCGTGCCCAGCTCCACCGCGCCCTTGCTGATGGATTTCAGCTCGAAGTCCTTGTGCTTGAAGACCTGCTGGCACCAGATCTCGTCCACCGGATCGGCCAGGATCAGCACCTCGTAGCCCTTGTCCAGGAAGCTCTCCATGTGCGGCGAGGACTCGATCTTCGCGCGGGACTCGCCCGTCATGTAGTAGATGGCCTCCTGGCCCTCCTTCATCCGCTGGATGTAGTCGGCCAGCGTCGTGTACTCGTCGGGATCGTTCGTGGACGAGAACAGGCACAGGTCCAGGATGGCCTCCTGGTTGTCCCGATCCTGGAAAATGCCCTCCTTGAACACCCGGCCAAACTCGTTCCAGAACGCGATGAACTCGTCCTTGTCGTCCTTGTACTGCTTGCGGAGGAAGTCCAGCACCTTGCTGACTATGCCCTTGCGCATCCGCTCGATCTGCCGGTTCTGCTGGAGAATCTCGCGCGAAATATTCAGCGAGAGATCTTCGGAATCCACCACGCCGCGCAGGAAGCGCAGATACTCCGGCAGCAGCTCCTTGCAATCGTCCATGATGAACACGCGCTTGACGTACAGGTGCACGCCGTGGCGGACGCCGTGGTAGTAGAGGTCAAAGGGCGCCTTCGCCGGCACATAGAGCAGCAGCGAATACTCCAGCGTGCCCTCGATCTTCGCCTGGATGCGCGCCGCGGGGTCCGTCCAGTCGTGGGAGATGTGCTTGTAGAACTCGCTGTACTCCTCGTCCGTCACCTCGCTCTTGTCGCGAAGCCACAGGGCCTTCATCGAGTTCAACGTCTCGGTCTTGACGACCTTCTTCTCCTCCGCGCCCTCCACCGGCTTCCCGTCCGCGTCCCGCTCGATCTCCGTCCGCTCGATGTCCATCTGGATCGGGTAGGCCACGAAATCGGAGTACTGCTTCACGATCTGGCGGACCTGCCACTCCTGCGTGTAGTCGTTCAGGCCGTCCTCTTCGTCGGTGGACTTCAGGTGCAGCGTCACCGTCGTGCCCGGCTCGTCGCGCTCCACTTCTTCGAGCGTGTACGTGCCGTCGCCCGTCGACTCCCACCGCGTCGCCGTCTCCTCGCCCGCCTTCCGCGTCAGCAGCGTCACCTTGTCCGCCACCATGAACGTGGAGTAGAAGCCCACGCCGAACTGCCCGATGAGCTCCGCCGACACCGCCGATTCCTTGCTCTCGCGGAGCTTCTTCATGAATTCCTTCGTGCCGGACTTCGCGATCGTACCGATCAAATCGATGACCTCCTCACGGGTCATCCCGATGCCATTATCGGCCACCGAAAGCGTGCGCGCCTCCGCGTCGGGCTCGATCCAGATCCGCAGCTCCGTGCCCTCGTCGAGCAGCGCGGGATTCTTCAGCCCCTCGAAACGGCGTTTGTCCAGCGCGTCGGAGGCGTTCGAGATGAGTTCCCGAAGGAAGATATCCTTGTTGGAATAGACCGAATGAATCATCAGGTCCAGCAGCTGCCGCGCTTCCGTCTGAAACTCAAACGTTTCTATGGGTTTGCTCATGGTTCATTTCTCCAATGCTTCAAACAAGCAAAGAACAAGACTGGAAAAAAGTGTAAATCGGACAGGAATCTGCCCTGCGAACCCCATATTTTAGCGAAATTCCCCAAGAAATGCGAAAACGCGAACCAACCGCCCCAACCGCACCTGCCTACAGACCTAAAGCCTGAAGCCTAAAGCCTATAGCCTGCAGCCTCAAAAAAACCTGTCACTCCTTTCTCCCCGCGGATCGTTGCTATACTACCGGCTGCCCATGCTCTATCCGATGACTGCAGGAATTCCCGACCTCCATGCCACGCACCCGAACAATTCGTTACGCCCTCCGCGCAATGGCCCTGCTCGCCATTCTGCCGCTGACCGCCGCCGCGGACGACCCCGTCCCCGTGCGCTCCGGCATCGTCTGGCTCGACTGGGCGGCGGACCAGGTCGACTTCGCCCTGCGCGAGGCCGTGCCCAGCGATCCCCTGGCCGCGACCCACTCCATCGAGTCGATAGAGATCTACCGGCTCCAGCAGGAAATCCACCAGCTCCGCCTGCTCATCGAGAACGAGTTCATCGACCGTATTATCGCCTTGGAAGCCGAGCTGCGCGCGGTGCGCGGCGCGCTGGCCAGCGGACAGCCCGTCCCGCAGCCGACCGGCCCGATCATACCGCGTCCCGACATCCCGCCCGCCAGACTGCGCGAGGCTGCGCCGCGCCCCGGCCCATCGGCGGAGGAAATGGCGCTGCCCGAGCCTACCGCGCCCGAGTCTTTACCGCCACCCGCCGAGTTCGTATTTACCGCCGTCGACGAGTGGGGGCGCGACCCGGAACTCGTCGCGGAGCTCGGTGGAGACGCGCAGACCCTCATCGGCATGGCCGGTTTCGTCCCGCCCGGAAGCCGCCGCGAGGATGTGGAAGCGCTTATCCAGGACCTTCGCGCGCAGTATGACGCCTACGACAATATCAACATTGAGATCTTCGACTCGAAAGCCGCCGCCCGCGGCTTCGCCGAGCGCCAGTCCGTGGATCCGGGCCACCACATCGCGAGCATCTCGCGCCACAAATCCTCCGGCCGCGATGTGCTCCTCTACCTCGGCGGCGGCAAGCCCGAGCCCGTCCCGCACGCGGCGGAATAGCCCCGGGGATACAGCCAATTTAGTTCATCCGGTATTGGCGTACGTGGACCGCCGATTCATGTCTGGCCCAAGGAAGATAACCCCGGTCTCTTCATGGGCGGCCAATGTGGCGGCTGTATTAACTTGTGGCGTTTGTTGTGTCAGGCAGGGATGCCTAACCTCCTGTTGCGCCGCTCGTTTGAGGGATTGTTGGCGGAATTGGGGATCGTTGCTCCCAGCACACGAAGGCGCCGGGGCGCCGCCGCGGGAATGCCAACGATCCTTTGCGGCGCTTGCAATCAAACCGGGAAAACGCCATAGTGATGGGGCCTGCGGGGTGTGTGCGGGCGATACGGATCCCGTTTGACCGCGAGAAGGAGGAGCGCACGTTCATGGAGTCTTACGCCGCCGTTTTTGCCCAGACCAACTTTTCCGCGCTGGACTGGGGGATTGTGCTGCTGTACCTGGGACTGTCCGTCACCATCGGCGTCCTGGCCAACAAGTACGTGGGCAGCCTGAGCGACTATATCGTCGCGGGCCGAGGCATGCGGACCGCCTTGGGCATCGCCACCCTGACCGGAACCGAAATGGGGCTGGTCACCGTCATGTACAGCGCCCAGAAGGGCTTTACCGGGGGCTTCGCGGCCTTCCACATCGGGGTGATGTCCGGCGTCCTGGCCCTCTTCATTGGCGTCACGGGCTTCATTGTCACCCGCCTGCGGCGCGAGGAAGTGCTCACCATTCCCGAGTACTACGGCAAGCGCTTCGGAAAGACCGCCCAGGTCCTCGGCGGCGTCATGCTCGCCTTCGGCGGCATCCTGAATATGGGCATGTTCCTCAAGGCCGGATCCATGTTCATCGTCGGCATTACCGGCCTGCCCGACGACGGGTGGGTCCTCAAGGCCGTCATGATCACGCTGCTGACGCTCGTGCTGACGTACACCGTGCTCGGCGGTATGATTTCCGTCATCCTGACCGACTACATCCAGTTCGTCGTCCTGTCCATGGGCCTTTTCCTGGCCACGGGCCTGGCGATCATGAAACTCGGCTGGTCCCCGGTATTCGATACCCTCGCCGAAACGCGCGGGGAAGCCGCATTCAACCCCATGATCGCCGAGAGCGGATTTGGCCTGGAATACATCGCCTGGATGGCCTTCCTCGGCCTCGTCAACTGCGCGCTGTGGCCCACCGCCGTGGCGCGCGCGCTCGCCTGCGACTCCGAGCGCACCGTCAAACGGCAGTACATGTGGTCGTCGATCTCCTTCGCCATCCGCAACATCGTGCCGTATTTCTGGGGCATCTGCGCCTTTGTCTGGGTCATCGGCCACCCGGAACTCAATGCCGTCTTCTTCCCGGAATCGGGAACCGGCCTCGACACCCTCTACGCCATGCCGGTCTTCCTCGGCCAGCTCCTGCCCATCGGCGCCCTCGGCCTCCTTACGGCCGCGATGATCGCCGCGTTCATGTCCACGCACGACAGCTACCTCCTGTGCTGGAGCTCCGTGCTGGCCAACGATGTCCTCAAACCGCTCATGGGGCCCCGCCTCTCCGATAAGGGCGCCGTCCTGGCCACGCGCATCTTCGTCGTCGTTATCGGCCTCTGCATCCTCACCATCAGCTTCGTCTTCCCCCTGCGCGAAGACCTCTGGGACTACATGGCCGTCACCGGCGCGATCTACTTTACCGGCGCCTTCGCCGTCCTCACGGGCGGGCTCTACTGGAAGCGCGCGAGCAAGGCCGGCGCCCTGGCCGCCCTCTTCTGCGGCGGCACCGCCGTATTCGGGCTGGGCGCCGTCCAGCATGCCGTGCTCGCGATTCTGGGTGTTGGCGAGGAACGCGCGCAATCGCTCATGGCCACCTTTACCGGCGCGCGCGTGGGGCTGTTCACCGTGGCCCTGACCGTCGTGGTCATGGTCGCCGTCTCCCTGCTCGTTCCCGACAAACACCCCAACCGCAAGGAAGCATGATATGGCATTCTGGATTTTTCTCTGGAAGGCAACCTTCATTATCGGCATGCTGCTTTTCGGGCTGCTGGCCGCCTACGTCACAATCTTTGGCGCCCGCGACGTCAAGCACCTGCTCACGACGCTGAATCGGGAGCACGGAAAGGAATAGAGGGCGGCGGGCGCGCCGCGGCGGCAGAGCCACGGCGCGCCAGCCGGGTCAGGTCACGGGCGATCCGGCAGGATCAGGCGTCACGCCCGGCGGCCACCGCCGCGAGCGATCCCACCGCGATCCGGATGGGCAGGGACCAGATTTCAAAATCTTCCTCGGATACCACGTTGAAATTCGCCCGATCGAGGAAGCGCGCGACGTCAATGGGCTGGCAATCGACGATGTGAGGGAAATGGCGGTGCATCCACACATAGGAACGCTCCATCGGGCCCGTTCGCTCGCCCTCGCGCGGGGTCGCCATCGCCACCACACCGAGCCGCCCGCCCCGCTTCAATACGCGCTCGACTTCATTTAGCGCCAGCGGGATGTCCTCCAGCGGCAGCAATTCCAGCGTGAAGCAGAAAAACGCCGCGTCAAAGCTGGCTTCCTCGAAGGGAAGCTGCCGCGCATCGCCGATCTTCAGCACCGTGCGGGACAGCAGGCTCCGGGCCCGCAGCTTTTCCTCGGCAATCTCGCGCATTTTCGGGGAGATATCCACGCCGGCCACCGTACCCTTCGGGCCGACGCGTTCCGCGAAGTCAACCAGGCTGTTGCCCGTCCCGAAGCCGATTTCGAGCACCGATTCCCCCGGCTGGAGGTTCAGGGCCCGTTCCCCTTTCTCGCGCGCCTGGTGCTCGCTGGCGTCGGCTATCAGGTCGTAGGACTGGCTGATGCGGTCATAGAAGGAGCGGTTCGTTTCGAGGTGCACGTTTTTCATCGGACTTGAAACTCCCTGGTTGTGCGCCGCATCCGCGCAACAAGGGTGTCGCGACGGGTGGGGCGCGCCTTGAAGTTCTCTCTTACCAGCGTAACGTAAAACGCCCCCGATCGCAAGGCTCGGCACGCCGAATTCTTCCCCCTTCTCTAAAGTGTTCCATTCGCGATCACTGCGCCGCGGACGGGGTGGTATACTCCACTCAGCCGCGGTCGCCCGGCAGCCTGGCCCGGCGCACGCTGGCCGATTGTTCCCGCCGAAGGCAAATCATGCAAGAAAAGCCATATTATTCGCCCCTCCTTTATGGGTGCATCCTGTTCTCCGCCGCCATGCTTGCGGGCGAAGTCGTGCTGCGCCTCGTGGCTTCGCGCGCGGCGTTCGCCGTGGAAAACCAGACCCTCGCCGAGGCTGCCGCCATACGCTCCACCATCGAATCGCAAACCAGCGCGGCCGCCTACCTGGCCATGGGGCTCAGCGGCTACCTCTCCCTCGCGCCCGAACTTGCTCCAGACGACATAAACCGCATGCTGCGCGCGCTGCACCGCCACGGAAGCCATATCCGGAATATCAGTATCGCGCCGGGCAACCGCATTACCTGGGTCTACCCGCCGGAGGGAAACGAGGAAGCCCTTGGGCTCCACTACGAATCGCTGCCCGCGCAGTGGCCCGACGTGAAGCGCGCGATCGACACCCGGCAAAACGTCATCGCCGGCCCGATCCCCCTGGTGCAGGGCGGCTTCGGACTCGTCTCCCGGACGCCCGTTTTCCGCGAGGATGGCGGCTACTGGGGCATGATCAGCATCGTCATCGATATCCAGAGCCTGCTGGAGGCAACCGCGAGCTCCCTGCCTCCCGACACCCCGCGCTGGGCCCTTCGCGCTTCGCAACGCTATCCAACCGGACCACGGTACTTTTTCGGCGAAGCCGATCTATTTGCCGAAGACCGGCCGAGTGGCGCCGCCTCGCTCGCCGGAGACAACTGGGAAATCGCCGTCGCACCGCGCCGGAAAGGCGGCCTTCAACCCCTACACCAGTGGCTGATCCGGCTCATGAACACGGGAATCGCCCTCGCCTTCGGCGTCATGGCCTTTCTCGTGCTGCGCGAACGGGAGCGCGCCCGGCACCTCGCCGATCACGACACGCTTACCGGCCTGCCCAACCGGCGCCTGCTCTTCGAACGCCTCGAACAGTGCACCGCGCTCTCCCGGCGCTATGGCGCGAACTTCTGTATCCTCTACCTCGATTTGAATTCGTTCAAACCCATCAACGACCAGTACGGACACCAGGCCGGCGACCTCGTGCTCAAGGAAACCGCGCGCCGCATGCGCGAGCGCGTCCGCGCAAGCGATACCGTCGCACGGATCGGCGGCGACGAATTCGCCGTGCTGCTCCCCGATACCCGCGAAATCGAGGGCGCCCGCGCCGTCGCCGACAACCTCCTGCGCGCGCTGGAGGAGCCCATCGCCAGCCGGGGGCGAACCTTGCACGTCAGCGCCGCCATTGGCATCGGTCGCTTTCCGGATCATGGAAACTCGGCGGAGGCGCTCATGAACCGGGCGGACGAGGCCATGTACCGCGCCAAGAACGGCGGGGGCGGGGGCATTGTGGCGCTGCCGGGACTGAGGGAGCAACAGGCCGACAGCACGAATGGCGATCACCACTAATTCGATAGCCTAACCTATGGTCCCCGGTTGCGGTGGGCCGGCCTGCCCGCTCTTCACGCCAGCGACCAGCCTTCCCGGTATTCGCGCCGGATCAGCGCCGCCGCTTCGGGAACATTGCGGACCGCAAGGGCCGCGGGATCCCACTCCAGCTTGCGCCCGAGCCGGTACGCCAGGTTGCCCAGATGGTTCGCTTCGGTCAGCCAGCCCGCGTACTCGAAGTTGCACGTAGTCGGATCCCCGGTCTTGCACGCGTGGATCCACTCTTCGTAGTGCCCGATAGAAGCCGGAATAAAGGGCTCGGGCGGCGTGAAGCCCTCGAAATCATCCTCGGGCAGCAGCATGTGCTTGCCGTAATCGGACAGGATCATGCCCTTATCGCCAACGAACAGCACCCCGCTGTCCCACTGCGGAATCGCGCCTTCCTTCCAGAGCGGCGGGCGGTGCGTGCCCTGATACCAGCTCAGCGTCAGCGGCCCGCGATCCCCGCGCGCGCCATAGGTGTATTTCACCTCCATCGACGCCGGCGCAATTTCCGGATTCACCGGCGGGCCCGCCGCCTCGACCGTTTGCGGGTAATCCAGATTCAGCGCCCAGAACGGCAGATCGATCCAGTGGCTGCCCAGATCCGACATCGTGCCGTTGCCGAAATCCCACCAGCGATACCACTTCGGGCCCGGCACATAGATCTCGTTAAACGGGCGCGCCGGCGCGGGGCCCACCCACAAGTCCCAGTCCAGCCCCGCCGGGACCGGGTCCGCCGACGCCGGGCGCTCCTGCACAAACACAATGTCCTTCGCCGCGTCCGATTCCGCCTTCGACGCGTGCCAGCCCCACGCGCGGCCCACCCACACATGCACCTCGCTGATCGTCCCGACGGCCCCGGTCTGCACCAGCTCCACCACACGCCGGTAATTGTCGCCCGCGTGAATCTGCGTGCCCATCTGCGTGGCGACGCCGGCCCGGTTGGCGGCCTCGCGGATTACGCGCGCTTCGTGGATTCCGTGGGTCAGGGGCTTTTCGCAGTAAACGTGCTTCCCAAGTTGCAGGGCCGGAAGCGTCGCAAACGCGTGCGTATGCTCGCAGGTGCTCACCACGACCGCATCAAATTCCGACGCGTGATCGTATAACTTCCGGAAATCGCGCACCTTACGCGCGCCCGGGTGCTTCTCCGCGGCCGCGTTCAGGTAGTCCTCGTTCACATCGCACAGCGCAACGATGTTCTCGCTGCTTACCCCGTTCATATTCGCGCCGCCACGGCCCCCGGAACCGATGATGGCGATGTTCAGCTTGCTGTTCAGGTTCTGCCCGCGAACGATGGCGGGCGCACCGAAAATTGCGGCGCCGGCCGCTGCCGCCGCGGTTCCAAGGAATTTTCGCCGGTTGTACGGTTGTTTCGTTTTCATGGCGTTCTGGCTCCTAATCCGGATGGCCTTCAGGCGGGTCACTGGGAAAAGGCCAGTCTAACGCCCCCGGGCGATGGCGGTCAACCGCACATCGCGCGGGAACTTTCATGGGTGTGCGAAGATCAGGTACGGTGCGGGTGCGCTCCGGCGCGCGGACCTTTCCGGCCGGGCGCGAGCGTGTTCCGCGAAACGGCAGCCAACCAGCAGGAGAACCCCCATGAGACAGCCCATCAAAGCCCGAATCCGCATCCCGATGCTCGCGGTCGGGATCCTGGCCGCGGGGGCGCTTTCCCCGGCGGCAACGGCCCTGGAGGCCACCCCGGGCCAGATCACCTTCGACTCGATTCAGGAGTCGGCGCGGATTGCGCTCACGCACAACGGGTCCCCGGTGCCCGCATCCGCCGTGCAGTCGGTCAAACTCTATGTGGGCAACCACGACTACGACCACATGATCCAGGTGTCCCGCGAGGATGGCGCGATCACCGTGCGCCCCACGGGCATGCTTGAACTCGGCACCTACGACCTGGCCATCCGCACCACCAGCGGAGAGACGCGGGTTCCGGTGTATGCGCTCCTGCAAATCGTAGACGCCAGCCTCGAAGCGCGCGCCGCGCGCCTCGGCGTCACCGTCGAGGAGGTCAAGGCCCGCCTCGGCATCAGCCAGGCCGTCGGACAAGACCGCGTATCCCTGAATATTCCCGACCTGTTCTATGTCGGCCAGGCCCTCGAAATGACCATACCCCTTCAGGCCGGGCGCGACGCAGTCTGGATGATCAACGGGACGGCGCACACCGCCGCGGGCGAGACGTTCCGGTTCGTCTTTGAGCAGCCGGGCACGTATGACATCGGTTATCTGGAATCGGCAAACGGTAAGACTGTCGCGGTAGGCTTGGACACCGCCCTCGTTGTGCCCGAACCGGTCGTGCGGACCAGCGTGGCCGCGGGCACGAAACTGACCCTGCACGCGCCCGCCGGCTACCAGGACGTGGTATGGACGCTGGACGGTGAACCCGCGGGCGTCGGAGCGGACTGGTCCGGCGAATTCACCGCGACGGGCGAACACGCCGTGGCGGTTCGCGCGAGCAACCCCGCGCCCGGAACGCGGCAGGACTTTCGCGTGGTCACCTACAAGATCACGGTGACCCCGGCGCAATAAGCGCCTCAAACTCGCTGAGCCACCCGCCCGGGACCCCAAGCGCGCGCGCTTTCTCCAGGTGGTCCCGGGCGATTTCGGTTTCCCCGAGAAGCCCGAAACCCAACGCGGCGTACGCCATCAATTGCGGATCGCGGCCCGCCCGCCCCGCGTTCCAGCGCGCGCTTATCTCGGCCAGCGCGGCGCGCGCGTCGGCGTGCTGCGCCTCCCGGTCACCCTGGCTCGCGTGTACGCGCGCCCGGAGCAACAGCCACGTGCTCTTCCACTGCGCCCGGGCCAGGTTCGCCTCGATCTCCGGCATCGCGTCAGCGGCGCGGCCCGCGTCCACAAGCGCCCACACCCACGTGCGATGCAGCACGGCGCTGGGGTTGCGCGCCCGCGCCGCGGAAAGCGCCTCCGCCCGCTCCGCATGCCGCCCCAGCCTGGCGAGGGCCTCGGCCTCCCCCAGAAACCAGTCCACCTCCGGGCGGGGCGACGCCAGGGCGGCGCGCCACGCCGGAAGCGCATCCTCCCAGCGCTCCGCCCGCGCCCGCGCCTGCGCCACGATGGCGTGGTACGGGGCCTCCCGCTCGGGGCCATCCTCAAGGGCCAGTCCCTGCTCCGCCACGGCCGCCGCCCGCTCCAGCTGGCCGCCGCGCAACAGGCATTGCGCCAGCCCCGCGATCGCGAGGCCATAGCGGGGCTGCAGCGCCAGCGCGGCCTCAAAATCGGCGATGGCCGCCTCCCGCTGCCCGAGATACTCGTATTCCGTCGCGCGCGCCGAGAGCAGCCGCGCCGTGGGGCCGTTGGTCTCGATCCGGTGCGTGATGGCATGAACCACGTCGCCCGGCGCGTCGTGCGCGCTCACCGGAACCGCCAGCAGCACCGCCGCCGCATAGCAGAGCGCCAGCCCGGCTAACCGTGCCGTATTTACACGAATCGCGACCATCACCGGCGGATCTGGAAGGCCAGGTACTCCGCCGCCGCGCCGGCCGGGACGTAGCAGCCCAGGTACGCATCGGGAAGGGCCGCGCCCGGATCAAACTCCACCTTCAGATCGCTGCCAAACTCCAGCCGAGCCCGGGTTCCCTCGCCGGCCACTTCCAGGGGAAGCCATTTCTCCCGCTCCACCGCAACCGCCTTCTCCACAAGAGCCGTCTCCACCCCATCGGCCACGCGGCTCACCCGGATCGCCCCAGCGGCCGCGTCCACCACCGCGCGCCAGTGATTGGCCGCGTCGACATATCCGAACACCAGGCCCGCCTTCGCGCCGGTCTCGGACGTGAAGCGCAGCATGGTCTGGAAGCGAAAGCGCGGGACCGTCGCCGCGTCGAACAACCCGATCAGGTCCTCCGCGCCCGCCTCCGCGCGCAGGTGGCGCTGCTTTCCATCCGCTTCGCCCGCCACGCGGAGCCCGCCGGCAGAACCCTGCGCCACGCTCCAGTACTGCGGCGGCGCCCCGATGCGGTCTTCCCGGAAGTTAAACGCAAGCCGCGTAATCAGCGACAGATCGTGGACCGGCTGCCACGGATTCTCAACGCGCACGGGAGTCACCTGCCCCTGCTTCACAATGCTGAAAAGATCCCGCCGCGCGCCGAACTTGTCCAGCATGACGCCGGTAAGGGTGTCGCCCTGAATGTCCAGAATCACCGACCCGTGCTCGAGAATGATCTCGCGCATGACCGGCATCGTCCCGCGCCGTCCCAGGCCCGCGCCACCATGGCCCGCAACCACGTTCACCGCGCCTTCGTTCGGGTTCAGCCCCGCACTCTTGCGGTAGGCGCCGTCGCCCTCCGGGTTGCCGTCGCCATCATCCAGAATGACGCCCTCGGCGACCGTCGGCGTGGCGTAGGCCCCGTCCATCAGCATGCTGCGCTCGTATATGTGCGAATGGCCCGTCAGCGTCACGTCCACGCCCGCCGACTCCAGGATGGGCATGATGTGCTCGCGCATTTCGATAAGCTGGCCCTCGACATCGCTGTCGTGCGAACCCTTCGAATAGGGCGGGTGGTGCCAGAACGCGATCATCCACTTCGCCTTCGCCTGCTCGAGGTCCGCCCGGAGCCACTGCGCCATCGCCCCGTCCGGCTTGCGATCCAGGTCATGCGAGTCGAGGCAGATGAAGTGCACGTCCGCAATGTCGAAGGAATAGTACGCCTCCGTGCCCGAGGGCGCGCCGCCCACTTCGCCCGCCGTGGGAACCACATACGCATCGTAATAGGGGCCCACGCCCGTTATCCCGCGCGACGTGTTGCCCTCGTGGTTTCCCATCGTCGGCCAGCACACGGTATTGCGCAACGTCGCCTGATACGGCGCGAAGAAGTGGTGGTGAAACTCCCAGTCCGTCCCGTCGCCATACGCCATGTCGCCCACGTGGATGTAGTGATCCAGGGGGCGCTTGGTCTCCGCGATAAACCCGCGCATCGCGTCGTGCACCAGCGCCTGATCCGTGCCGCCCGTGCCCGAATCGCCCACCACCCAGATCCGCATGTCCGCCGTGCTCCCCACCGGCGGGTGCGTCACGAAATAGTGGTCCGCATCGCCCCCAGCCAGCAGACGGTCGCCGTCGTAGATGGCGTAGTACTGCTTCGTGTTCGGAGCGAGCCCGCGCACGGGCGCCTCGTACTGGTGCGTGTTCGGAGCCGTCGACGGGTCGTGATCGTCCGGACGGCGCTTCGCGGCGTCCTCCGCCGGCTCCTGGTAA
Organism: Candidatus Hydrogenedentota bacterium; assembly: GCA_019637335.1. Classification (NCBI taxonomy): domain Bacteria; kingdom Pseudomonadati; phylum Candidatus Hydrogenedentota; species Candidatus Hydrogenedentota bacterium. The sequence continues at coordinate 71,706 of JAHBVV010000015.1, forward strand.
AGCCGCGGGACGTCTTCCGGCGCGTTCACGTCCGCCGCGACCCGCAGCGTAATGGCCTCGCCGGACACCGTGCGCGCCAGCGCGTCCGGCGCGTCACCGTAGCGCAGCACCGGCGTTATCGCGCCCAGCGTCCGCCAAACCACCACCACGCCGTCCGGCGACGCCTGCTGGAGGTATGGGGCCCGGTGAAGTTCACCCGCCGCCAGGGCGGGCCAGGCCGCCAACAAGGCCACGGAAGGAATCAATAAAAGGCGCAAGAGATGTTGCATGGGAATCGCTCCGGTGGGTTGCGCCGCGCCGCGGGGGAACACCGCCCCGCGCGCGGTTGCCCCATAGCATAATCTCCCAACGAGAAGCGGTCAAGGAGAACGAGAACGTGGATTCCTGGTTCAATCGCTTCAGCAACACATGGAGCCCACACCAGTTCCTTTGCGTCTTCGCGCCTTCGCGTGAATATCAATCCTTCTCCAACTTCTTTCCTTCGTGGTCTTCGTACTACTATCCGTCATTTTCTTGTTTTTTTGGCAAGTTTATTGGAAAGTAACACGGTAATCCATTCATACAAATCAGGTTACGTAGCCGAAACGCGGGTTCGAAATTCGGCCCAAACTATCGGCGAAGTCTTGAGAAAACACCCCGAAGGGGCACGGCAGCTTCGAGCCCCGGGCAACGCCCGGGGTTAACGGAATAGGTTTCCTGTGAGCCCTGAAAGGGTCGAAGATGCGCCGAAGGCGGACGGCGGAGTTCTTGCTCGTACGCTGAACTGCGCTGCCCTTTCAGGGCGAATAAAAACTACACCACGCTTTTCCCTGGGCGTTGCCCAGGGCTCGAAGCTGCATTGGCCCTTCGGGCCGGAAGAGCGGGAATCCCGGGGCCTTTGAATTCATCATCGACGCGCCTGGAAGCGCCACACAATTCGCGTTCATCCACGTTCATTCGCAGTTCAAACTTGATTGCGGCCAAACGCTGCTCCAGGCAATCCGCACTCAATACATGATTCGGCCCCTGGCTATGCCACACAGATTATTCAATCCGAAGGGACCTGACCGCACGGTCGAGGTGCTCCGGATCGCCGCCACCCAAATGATTTCTTTGTGTTCTTTGTGCTCTTTGTGGCTCCCAATCCGATCGCCCGCGCGCCGCACGCCTTGACCTCGCATCGCGCCCTGGATCGCCTCCTTGCAACTTTGCATGAATAACACCGCTTCTCAATCTTCTTCATTTCGTGCCCTTCGTGCTCCTCGTGGTGATCCCCCCTTCGGTTGCGGCCAGAGGCTGCTTCGCGTTCTTTGCGGTTCCAGAAAGACGGCGGCGCACGCCCCCCAATCCACTTCGCGCCAGAATAAAAAACGCCGGGCGGAGACGCATCTCGCATCTCCGCCCGGCGGCAAAACCAATCTGTGAGCCGGCTCAGGCCGTCGCGGCCCGGGCAGCGGCTTCGTCCTTCTCGCGGAACCAGACCCACGAACCGGCGGCAATCGTAATGAGCTCGATGGCCCAATAGACCACCAGCGCGTTCATGATGCCGCTGGTAAAGCCGTAGCTGTGCAGGCCGACGCCAAGCTGGTTGACGCCCCACCAGGAAAACGCGACGACCATCGCCAGGATGACCGATCCCTGGGCGATCCCCAGGTCCTTGATATGGCGTCCCATCTTCGCGTGGAGAATCACCAGGCTCCACAGGCAGATCATCAGCGCGCCGTTCTCCTTCGGGTCCCAGCCCCAGAAGCGGCCCCAGCTGTAGTTCGCCCAGATGCCGCCGAGAATCGTGCCAACCGTGGAGAAAACCAGCCCGAAGCAAAGCACGCCATACGTCATGCGCGTCAGGGTCCGGTAGAACTCCTTGTCGCTTTTCTTGAAGTTGAAAAGCTTCCCGAAGATGTACACGTGCGCCAGCGCGCCGGAAAGCATGCCCGCCGCGTAGCCCACGTTGATGATAGTAACGTGGGTGGCGAGCCAGAAGTTCGTGTCGAGCACGGCCACCAGGCTCGGCATGGTGTCCACGCCCTCCTTGAGTTCATAGCGGTAGGCCAGGAACATCCCCGCCATGCCCAGAAACGCGCCCATCGCCATCGAAATGCCCTGGCGGTTCACCCACTCCAGGAACATCGCCACAAGCACCGTGCAGGCCGTGATAAACAGGATGGTCTCGTATAGCGTCGTGATCGGCGGGCGATCCCGGATGATGCAGCGCAACGTAATCCCGACTATCAGCAGGATCGTCGGGATCGCCACGCCCACGGCGGTCACCTTCGGCATCCAGCGGCTTTGCGGAATCAGCCAGCTCAGCGCCACCAGCAGGAACGAAAGCACATACAGCCACTGGCTGTAGAAGATATACTTCGCCTTGTAATAGTGGACTTCCAGCGGGATCTTGTTGTATTCGCCGCGCTCCGCGGCCCGCCGCGTCACCGATTCGTGCAGATCCGACACCGCCGCCAGAAACGCCGCCCGATCATCCCGGCTTGAGACAAGCCTCTCCAGCGACGAAAGCATCGCGGCGGCTTCGTCGTTGAAATCAAACTCCTGCACCGCGCCCGCCGCCATATCCGCCGGCGTCCGCCAGACCTTGTCCTCCGCCTGTGGCGGCGGGAACATGGGGATTCCCTGCGCGAGCATGACCGTCTGGTCGAACTCCTCCATGATCCGGCTGAGCGGCGCCACCTCGCGGTTGAGCTGCGCGGAGTCCATGGCGTCGCGCTGCGCGCGGAGCTGGTTGAAGACCTCGGTGAATCGCTTCAGCGCCACGCTCAGCGGCACGCCCTCCTCCTCGGGAAAGGCCTTACCCATCAGCGTGTCGTCCCCGGGAACATCGTAACGCGCCTCGGCAAACTCCAGGAAGCGCAGCTTCTTCTGGAAGACGAAGACATTGTTCGCCAGATTAAGCACGCCCTGCTGGATGCGGTCGCGCTTCTTGGAGTCGATCTCGTTGTACTCCATCGCCAGGCTCATCAGCTTTTCCACGCCGGGCTCCAGCTCGCTGAAGGCGTAGCGGTCGCGCTTCTTGTCGTGGATCTCCACGCCAATCGCGGACACCACCTCGGAGTCGTCCACCACGAAGTGCTTGTAGTCGCGCGCGATCTCGGGGTAGAAGAGCGCATCGAGCAGCCAGGGCACCGGCCCCAGGCGTTCGCCCGAGGGCGTTTCGAAAGAGCGCTTGCCGTTCAGCTGGAGCATCGTGAACTGCGCGAAGGTATCCAGCGGCTTGATGCGCCCCCCATCCTGAACGGGCAGCGTGGCGAAAAGCTCGATGACCTCGTCGCTCCAGGGCTCGCGTTCGGCGGCGGGCGCGGGAACCGCGACCAGCGCGGCGGCGGCCGCCATCAGCATCAGGGACCGGGTGAAGTGGAGATATTTCATGCCGTGCGCCTCCGGTTTTCGGCTCGAAGATAAGAAACAAGTTTCTGCATGAAGTGGATTGTCAGGCCAACGGCGATGACAATGCACGAGTACAGCGGCCACTGGTCGGCCGGGTTATTCACCACCGCAAAGGTCGAGAAGAGCGGATCGCCCGGCCTCGCGTTCTGCGGGCCCCAGCTCGCCTGGAAGAAGGTGTATCCCTTGTGCCGAAGCGGCTCGTTCATCCGGATATTAATCTTCCGATCAACCTGCCCCTCGGTCATCGTGACCACGCTCTCGAAATTGCTCGCCATGCCCGTGCGCGGGTGCAGCTCCCGGATAAATTCATCGAGCTTGATGGTGAACGGAAGATCCCAGGTCTGGTGGCGCAGGTCGATGGCGTAGTCCCGCCCCTGCACCGTGACGACCCAGGGCGAAAGCGCAAACCCGAAGAGGATGCCGTTCTGGACCTCCTGGTTTTCCTTGTCGAGCACCATGGCGTAGGCGCCGGCCATGTTCTGCTCCGCCGCCATGGCGCGCGGCTGCGCCTGCAGCTTGACCCCGTCCACGCCCTCGTCGCCGGCGGCCGGCACGGGCAGGCAGTTGGATACGAAGCCCTCGATCAGCAGGGTGAACGGAAGGTCGCTGTGAAAGAACTCGCGGGTATCGCTGGGCTCCATGTCCGTAAACTGGCCGTGCTGGATGATCCACTGGCGCCCGATCAGGCCGTCCTTCAATTCCGCGATCGAGATTTCCCAGTCGTAGTAGCTCGCATACTGGTTCGACCGCTGCTCCGGAAACAGCGTCATCTGCCCGGACGTCGAGAAGTGGTAGGTCACGAAGCCGGAGAAGATCATGTAGATGATCCCGAAGTGCGCAATCAGCATCCCCGGCCGCCTCCAATCCTTGCGCGCCCGGATGATCCCGCCGCAGGTCAGGTTGACCAGCAGCAGCGCCGTCAGCAGGTACACGCCGGGCAGCGGCACGGGAATCACCCCGAACAGGTAGTGCACGAGGAAGAACGAGTTGAAGTACTTGTTCTGTACGTCGAAGAGGCTTGAATGGGCCTGCTCCAGCGTGCCGAACAACGTGAGGATGGTCAGCAGGATCAGCAGGACCACCGCGAACCCGTACGAGGCGAAGAAATCAAAAAGCTTTTTCAATGAACTATTCCGTTCTCTGGCCGGATTCGGCCGTACTTCAGCCCGCGCTGCCCTGGATCGAGGCGCAGAACGCGATAAAATTCTCTTTCTGCGCGTCCACCTCGGCGGCTGGGCCCGTCATCTTCACGAAGATCATGTGTGTGTCAGTCGCCACCAGGCTGCCGAGCATCTTGTAGTTCGCAATCGACTCGCCCCGCATGTTCGTGAAGTCGCCCGCAGACTCCACCAGCGGCGCCTGCTGACCGAGCAGCGCGATCTTCGGCAGCGCCGCGATGGCCGCTTCGTCCAGCGCCGGCTGGCCCATCTGGCCCACCCACCGGTTGATGTTCGCCTCCACGCCGCCCGCGTCGCCCGGGAGCACCGCGATATAGCACTCCGTCTCACCCATTTCATAGGTCACTTCGCGCATCATGCGCTCGCCGCCGTCCTGCCAGCCCTCGGGCGCCATCCATTGGAGCGCGCCGCTTTCCGCGGGTGCGGCCGCCGTGACTCCATGGGGATCCGCGGGCATCGGCGCCGCATCGGCCGCCGGAGCGGGAGCGGGAGCGGGAGCCGCCGGGGCGCCGCCGGACGCAAGCGACGCGCTGAAGGCCAGGAAATTCGCTTCCTGCGCCTCAAGCAAGGCCCGCGGCCCGGTCATCTTCACGAAATACCCCGTCTCGCCGTCCACGCGAACCAGCCCGTACATCCTGAAGTCCTGCTGCGCCACTTCGCCGCTCATGCCGCCGAAGGTGCCGTCGATCGTGACGAAGCTCGCCTCGCCACCCATCAACGTGGCTTTCGGAAGCGCCGCGATGGCGTCGGCGCTGAGGTCGTCCTGACCCATCTGCGCGCGCCACCGGTTAATGTTCATCTCCACGCCACCGTGCCGCCCGGAAAGCACCGTCAGATAGCACTCGACATCGGGATGCCCGGAAATCGTGACGTTCGCCTCGCGCATCATGCGCGGCGCCAGTGCCTCCCAGCCTTCCGGCAGCGTATACTGGTATTCGCCGGCCGGCGGCGCGCTCGGGCTGCTCATCGCCGAGGCGCCCGCGTGGGGGTTGGTCATCGGCGGGGCGCTGGACTCCGCTTCGTGATCGTGCCCCTCCCCCTCCGCGTGATCGTGGCCGCTGTGGTCGTCGTGGTCGTGGTCGTGATCGTGGGTATGGTCGTCACCCGGCGCCACCGCGTGCAGGCTCGACGCAATCCGCTCGAAATTGGCCTCCTGCCCCGCCAGCACGTCCGCCGGACCGGTCATCTTCAGGAAAAACGCCTGTTCCCCCGCGCCCCCGGCATCGCTGTGATGCAGGATCAGGCCATACATCCGGTAGTTCTCCCGCACGGGGCCCTCGCCCATGCCCGTGAAGGTCCCCGTGATGTCCACATAGGTCCCGGGCTGGCCGAAGATCGGTTTTTTCGGGAGCGCCGCGATCTCTTCGGGGCTCATCGGCTCCAGGCCCATCTGCGCGCGCCACCGGTTAATATTCGCGTCGAGACCGCCCCCACCGCCCGGAAGCAGCGTAAAATAGCACTCGGCCTCCGGAACCTCCTTCATCCGCAGGTTCACCTGGCGGAACTGCGTCTCCGCCAACTTCTCCCAGCCCTGGGGCACATCCGCGTGGAAGGTAATTCCGCCGAGTGCATCCTGTTGCGACTGGCTGGCGCCGCCCATGCCGCCCATATCGAGGCGCTGCTTCGTATCGGCCTTGGGCGGGGCCTGCCGCCGCGGGCTGGTCGGCTCGCGGACTTCGGCGATTTCCTGCCGCCCGGACTGGGAACAGCCAGCCAGGGCCAGGGGAACCAGAAAAGACACGGAAAGGGCTCGATACAGGCGCATAATAACGGTCGTATCCTTGGTTGTGCAGCCGCCCGGCACGTGGGGCGCCGCGTGTGGGAAGGTGGGGCCGCGGGCGCGGCTCGGGACCCGGCGGAAGGGACCACCGGCACGCCACCTGTCCCGGGGTAATCGATAGCCGCGGGAACTGCTGTCTTGCCGGTAAGTCTACCCGCCCCCCGATCACCAAGTCAATGAAAACCGGTCCATTGCGAAACGCGTCCAATAGGAACGGTCTGGCGGTTGTCCGCTTTTCGCGGCGCGCGGGTCAGCCTCAGACGCGATTCAATACCGCGTTTTCCAGCGCAACGCACACATCCGCCAGGTGGACGATCTGGTTCACGTGATACTGCACCGGATTCTCGATGCGGAAGCGCGTGGTGTGCGGGCGGGCCGCCAGAATAGTCCCGATTTCCGGGCGGTACCCCGCCGACTCACGGCGGACCATCCCGTGACGCGCCAGGTAACGCAGCGCCGCCGCCACGTCCCGATCCAGTTCTCCCGGCAACGCGGGATCGATATAGCGTCCCGGAATAGCCTCCAGCACCGCGCGGCAGTCCGACGCCAGCGCCGCCGCCGATCGCGGGGCCGCGATGCCGTGGCGCGCGCGCAGGTAGAACAGGCCCGACAGCAGGTGGAGCGCGTGGATCTCCACCAGGTCGCCCAAATCGGTGAAAAGCGCCTCGTCAAACGCCCGCTGGCCCTCCCGCCGCGCGCCCGGCTCCAGGCAACGCGCCGCGCCGACAATCACCGCGCTCACCTTCTTCACCGGGTTGTAGGTCCGGCCCACGGGGACCGCCGGGACCGCAAGTTCCGGATCCCGACGCTGCGCCTGCGCCAGGAAAAACGCGATCGAACCCGGCTCGTCGCCCAGATGCGCCTCCAGCCAGTGACCGCTCGTGCTGCGACCGCCCCCGGGGAAAATCACGAACGAATCCGGCGCAAGCAGCATATCCACCAGCGGCTTCAACTGCGCCAGCGACGGGCTCTTCTGCGAGATGTTGTACGATCCCCCCATCTCCGCGATCTCGTTCATGTCGAAGGGCAGCCACGACCACGGAAAACCCTGGAAGAAATCGTCCCGCATCACGAAGCGCGTGTGCATCGTGTAGCCGCTCGACTCCTGCACCGCATAGCACACAAAAAACGGGTCGTCCAGCTTCGTGTGGTTCCCCGCATACACCGCCGGATGCCGCGGCGGGCACCGCTCCGCATGCCGCACCCGGATCCGCGGGTCCATCCGCGTGATCTGCCGGTACACGGCCTCCACCCGGTCCCACCGCGCCGTAAACGAAGGCCGCCGCCCGATCCCCAGGCGGTACAGCGCATAGCGCGCAAGTATTCCAAGCGTAACGAACCAGCAACCGATCAATTTCATGGCGCGGCATTGTAGCGCCGACCCCGGCCACGGTCAAACCGCGCGGGCAGGGGGGGCGCGGGCGGTATCACTTTAGCCGAACAAAGCACAGTGGCCAAACCAGAGCCACTTGCACACTTGCAGAATAAAGGCTACGTGCAACTATGGAGCGCCGGCGGCCCGCCGGCATATTGCGCCGCCGGCGCAAGACAGCGTTCTGGAAATGCTACCGACGCATCAGAAGCCGCGTGTCGTCGGAAGACGCCGGAAACGTGTTCTTGCACCTTCGGTGCAATGCCGGCGGGCCGCCGGCGCTCCATGCACAACAGCTCCATTAGTGAAAACACATACTGTTCCGCACTTCAGACCGCTGAAGCGTTACCGCGGGCGAAACATGATTCATGGGCGCAAGCGAACAAGGCCTCCACACCTCGGCTCAACCAATCGTGAGCGCGGTGGAGCGCTGGCATCCTTGCCGGCCGCGATGACGGGGCGCCCGCCAAACCTCCGTTGCACACTCATAGCGACCTGAAAGTCTCTTCGCCACTACGTCAGATCTGAATGCGCATGAACCCCCCGCCGCAGCGATTTCCATCGCGCGGGAGGCGTGTGGCAGTATACCGGTTTCCCCTTTTCCCCTGGCTGGCGGGTTGCGCGGATGGCTCCGGTTCGCCCCGGCGCGCCCCGCCCTCTTTCTGGAGTATGAGAACGCAATGAGACTGTTTCTAGGGTTATGTGTGGCGGCGCTGTGCGCGCCGCTCGGTGCGGCGGCGACCGCGCCGCAATGGATCTGGCTGAACGAGGAAAAGGACGGCCAGCAGGCCTTCTTCCGCTTCGAGTTCACGCTGGAAGCGGCGGCGACCGAGGCGATCTTCGCGGGCGCGTGCGACAACGAGCTCACGGTGTTTGTGAACGGCGATCGCGTGATGAAACACGGCGACTGGGGCTTCGTGGCGGTGGCGCCGGTGCGGGCCAACCTCCAGCCGGGCCGCAATGTAATCGCGATTGAGGCGCGCAACCAGGAAGGCGCGGCGGGGCTCTTCGGCCGCCTCACGGTCACCGCGCGCGACGGCAAGCAGTCGGTCTTCGTGACGGACGGCGCCTGGAAGGCCTCCCCGCAGGCCGCGGAAGGCTGGACGGCGCCGGACTTCGACGCCTCCGGCTGGGCGGCGGCCCGCGTGCTCGGCCCGGTGGGCGACGCGTCGGTCCCGTGGTCGGACAAGGTGACGCTGGCGACCGTGGCGCAGGCGGAGGCGACGGATCTGGACCCGACGCCCGTGGCGGAGGCCGTGGCGGATCTGAACCTGCTCCCGGGCTTCAAGGCGGAGCGCCTCTACACCGTGCCGAAGGGCGTCCAGGGCTCGTGGGTCGCGGTGGCCAACGCGCCGGACGGCGGGCTCTACGTTTCCGACCAGGATGACGCGGGCCTCTTCCACGTGAAGCCGGCGGCCCTGGGCCAGGCGGACGCGAAGACGGTCGTCACGCCGTTGTCGGCGGCGATCTCCTCGGCGCAGGGGCTGCTGTGGGCCCACGGCGGGCTCTATGTGCACGTGAACAGCGGCGGCAAGAGCGGCCTATACAAGCTCACCGATACGGACGGCGACGGCGACCTGGAAACGGTGACCAAGCTGAGCGATATCCCCGGCGGCGGCGAGCATGGCCCGCACGCGATCATCCCGGCGGAAGACGGCGACAACCTCTACATCGCGGCCGGCAACCACACGGACCTGCCCGCGCTCAGCGGCAGCCGCGTGCCCACGAACTGGAGCGAGGATCACCTGCTCCCGCGCCAGTGGGACGCGCGCGGCCACGCCAAGGGTCGTATGGCCCCCGGCGGCTGGGTGGCGAAGGTCACGCCGGACGGGAAGCAGTGGGAGCTGTACAGCATCGGTTACCGCAATGAGTATGACATCGCCTTAAACACCGAGGGCGAGATGTTCACCTTCGACGCCGATATGGAATGGGACATGGGCACGCCGTGGTACCGCCCGACCCGCGTGAACCACGTGGTGAGCGGCAGCGAATTCGGCTGGCGCAGCGGCACGGGCAAATGGCCCGCCTACTACGAGGACAGCCTCCCCGCCGTCGTGGACATCGGCCCCGGATCGCCGACCGGCGTCGTCTTCGGGACGGGCGCGAAGTTCCCGGCGAAATACCAGCACGCGCTCTATATCCTCGACTGGACCTTCGGCACCATCTACGCCGTGCACCTCAAGCCCGAGGGCGCGAGCTACACCGGCGTGAAGGAAGAGTTCATCTCCGGTTCCCCGCTCGCCGTCACCGACGCGGTCATCGGCGCGGACGGAGCCTTCTACTTCGCCGTGGGCGGGCGCGGCACGCAGTCGGCCCTGTACCGCGTGTACTACGCGGGCGACGAAGCGACGGCCCCGGCCGTTCGGAAGGATCCGCCGGCGGCGGTTGAAGCGCGCAAGATCCGGCGCAGCCTCGAAGCCTTCCACGGCCACGCCGACCCCGCCGCCGCCGACGCGCTCTGGCCCTACCTCGGCAGCAGCGACCGCTTCCTGCGCTACACCGCGCGCGTGGCCCTGGAGTGGCAGCCGGTGGACCAGTGGAAGGACCGCGCGCTGAAGGAGAACAACCCGCAAGCCGCCGCGTCCGCGTTTATCGCGCTGGCGCGCCAGGGCGACGCCGCGCTCCAGCCCGCGCTGTTGGATTCGATGGCCCGCTTCAACCTGACGGCGATGCCTGAGAGCGCCGCGCTCGGCATGCTCCGCGCCTACGGCCTCTCCTTCCTGCGCCAGGGCCGCCCGGACCAGCCCGCGATTGGCCGGGTCATCTCGCAGCTCGACTTCATGCTGCCGTCGAAGAGCGACAACCTGAACGCCGAACTCCTCCAGGTGCTGGTGTACCTGGACGCGCCGGGTATCATCGACAAGGGCCTCGCGCTCATGGCCGAGGCGCGCCCGGAAGCCATCCCCAACTGGGCGGAGCTCCTCAAGCGCAACCAGGGCTACGGCGGCACCATCCTCGCCATGCTCGACAACCACCCGCCCGCGCGCAAGATCAACTACGCGTTCATGCTGCGCAACGTCCGCTACGGCTGGACCATGCCGCAGCGCGAGCAGTACTTCCAGTTCATCATCGACGCCGCGAAATACCCCGGCGGCGCCAGCTACAGCGGCTTCCTCGCCAATATCCGCGACGAGGCGCTGGAGAACTGCTCGGAAGCGGAGAAGGTCGCGCTCGCGCCGATCACCGGCCAGAGCCTGGAGGCGCTGCCGGCCTTTGAAATCAAGGAACTGAAGGGAACGGACACGCCCTGGACCCTGGAAACGGCCCTGGCCGCCGTCCGCGCGAAGGGCCTGCGCCAGCGCAACTTCGAGAATGGCCGCAACGCCTACTACGCCTCCGGCTGCGCCCAGTGCCACCGATTCGACGGCGCGGGCGGCGCCGTGGGCCCGGATCTCTCCAGCGTGGCGAACAAATTCTCCGTGGAAGACATCCTGGAGGCCATCATCGAGCCGAGCAAGGTCATTTCGGATCAGTACAGCTCCTCGATCATCCGGCTGAACAACTTCACGGAGTACGAGGGCATCGTGATCAACCACTCCGGCGCCGAGGAAGAAGGCCGCATGACCATCTACCCCAAAGCCCTGAACGCCGACCCGATCGAGGTGAAGACCGCCGATGTGGAATCCATCGAGCCGTCCCGCCTCTCCCAGATGCCCCAGGGCCTGCTGGACTTCATGAGCGAGGACGAAATGCTCGACCTGCTCGGTTATCTCCAATCCAAAGGCAACCCCGAAGCCAGCGTCTTCGAGTAAGACAGGCTCCAACCAAAAACACGCGCCCCGCGCCGGAACAATCCGGCGCGGGGCCTTTCGTTTTCTCTAACACGATAACCGTCAAACGCATCCTGCTATTGGCATGCACAACGTCCGGCCCAGCCAGAAGTATCCAATGCGCAACAGGATCGCGGACATTCCGCGGCAAAGTGAGCCCCGGTTCCAACAGATCCCAATCCCCACCAAAACAACCTTCAACAACAATAAAGTAGGATAGGCGTCCCGCCTGTCCAGCGCCGAAGGCGCAAAAGCAGGAAAGGCGTCCCGCCCGTCCAGCGCCGAAGGCGCAAAAGCAGGATAACCGTCCCGCCTGTCCAGCGCCGAAGGCGCAAAAGTAGGATAGGCGTCCCGCCTGTCCGGCGCCGAAGGCGCAAAAGCAGGATAGGCGTCCCGCCTGTCCAAGCGCCAAAGGCGCCACTCATACCAGCCTGGGCCAACGGCCCAGGTGGTAGATCGCGGAGAATTCCGGCCAGGGCTTAAAGCCCGTATCATAGTATTGCAGTAACACTTTAGCGGTCTAAAGTGCGGAACAGTATTTGTTTTTACTAATGGAGCCGGTGTGCATGGAGCGCCGGCATGGCGCCGAAGGTGCAAGAATACGTTGCCGGGGCCATCCGATGACACGCGGCTTCTGATGCGACGGTAGCATGTCCAGAACGCTGTATTGCGCCAGCGGCGCAATCTGCCGGCGGGCCGCCGGCGCTCCATAGTTACACGTAGCCTTTATTCCGCAAGTCGCTCTGGTTTCGCCACTGTACTTCGTTCGGGCTAAGGTAATACGTATTTCGGAGAGGGTAATGGCGGTCGAAAAAACGTTGACGCATCGGCGTGTTTTCAACCTGACGCTAGCAGAACCCCTCCTGTCCCACAACCCCTACTCCCCGGGAACGTATTTCACAAAATTCGAGGCGTCGTTCGGATCGCCATCGCCATCATACTGCGCCCGCGCGGGGTAGGGATACAATGGGCGCGCCATGGCGGGCTGATCGTCGCCCGCGTTCTTCTCCGCCACGATGGCATCCGGCGCAACGCCCGCTTCGACCCACTTCACGATTTCGCCCAGCCAGTCCACCCGCGATACGCCCGGGCCGCCGCCGCAATGGTAGCACCCGGGAATCATGAACAGCCGCGCATAATCCATCGCATCGGGATCGCGCGCAATCACCTGCTCGTAATAGGCGATGGTCGCCTGCGCCGGCAAAGCCGCATCCGCCCAGCCGTGCCATAGAATGATCTTCCCGCCGCGATCCCTGAACGCGTCCAGGTCCGGGTCGATCGAATTGAGCACCGACCCGGCGACGCGCGTGTCCTTCTTCCACCGGTCGAAATCGTAGGTGGAATAATCCCAGTCCGGATCCTGGAACACGAAATACTTGAAGATATTCGTGCTGAACGCGAAACCCAGGTTCACCAGATCGGGGATCGGGCCCACCTGCCATTCAAACCAGCCGCCTTCGCCACCTTCCGCGCCAATCGGCAGCCCCGGGTAAATGGGCCCGTCGGCATTGTGCGGGCCATCGTAAATCGCCTGGATCGCCGCGCGCTGCTCCGCCGTCAGACCGGGGACCTTCGCCAGGTCAAACGGCGCGCCGATCGGATCGTCAATGATCCCGTCGGCCAGCCCGTCGTGCGCGTCGGCCTGCTTCATCACCTCGGCGTACAGGTGGTTGAGGTCGTCGCGCGAAAGCACGGTCTCCGTCATGTTCTCCGGGTCCGGGTACAGCGCCTGCGCGATGTGAATGCCCAGCGCGGCGAATCCGGTCCAGTGGAAGGCCGGCGCGCCCGCGACAATGCCGTCGAAATCCTCCGGGTAGCGCTGGGACGCCATCATCGCCTGGCCGCCGCCGCGCGAGCAGCCCACGAAATACGACTTCTCCGGGTTCCGCCCGTAATACGCGCGGATCAGCGCCTTGGAAACCTCCGCCGTGCGGTGAATGGCCACATGGCCGAAATTGACGAGCGCCTCCAGGTCATCCAGCGCCCAGCTGCCGTCCGTGCCGCGGCCCTGGTGGCCGGTGTCCGTACCCGCGGTGGCGTAGCCCCGGTGCACGGAGTTGCGAATGCCGTTCTGCACCGAACCCACCAGCCCGCCGCCGCCCCCCATCGCGAAGCGCCCGTTCCAGTCGTCGGGCAAGAGCACCTCGAAGCGGATCGCGGGGCCGATGATGCCGTCGACCTTCAAGTGCCCGGCCTCGCCGCTTCCCTCGGCGGAGGGCGGCACATGGGCGACCGATTCGATGCGGACATCGGGAAGTTGCAGCGCCGCGATTTCGGCGTGCTTCAGGACCGGCGCCTCGGCCAGCGCGGACGCGGCGGGCAGTAATACGATAAACAACGTAACCACGTGCTTCACGGTATGCGCTCCTCTTGCATGTGTTTCGCGCGGAAACCGCGCGCGGCTGCCGGCCAATTATGGCTTTTCGATCACCAGCGCGTCGTGTACCGCGCCCTCCGCGTCGCGCGCCTCGTAGGTCAGCTTCTTCCCGTCGATGTGAACGGTCTGATAAAGCGGGATGCCGGACAGCGCCTTCTCGATGTAGTCCACCTCCGGCGCGGGCCGCTCGCGGTTGGGAATCGCGATACTCACGATGTAAATGGTCCCGTCCGCCGGATCTTGCACGACTTCGCCGCCCCGGATCGGCTTGGAGCGAAGGTAGCGGTGGGTGTGCCCCTGAAAGACCAGGTCCACATGGTAGCGGTCGAAAAGCGCGCCCCAGTTGTCGGTGATGGCCTGGTAATCCTCGCGGTAGTTCGGGTCGTAGTTCGGGAAGTGGTACGTCGCGAATTTCCACGTGGCCGTACTGCGCTGCAGCACCGCCTCCAGCCAGGCGTTCTGCACGGCGATCTCCGCCGTGCAATCGAGGCTGATCATGAGCAGGTCGCCGTACTCAAAGGCATAGGCCTGCTCCGGCTTGAGCGTCTCGGGCCCGTCTCCGGGCAACGCGAAAAGGTCGAGGTACACGCCCGGCCCCAGCCCATCGATGGCGTCGTGGTTGCCGATCGTCGGAACCACCGGCAGCGTCCGGAAGATGTTCCGCCCGTGGTGGAAGAACTCGTCCCAGTCGCTGTGGTACTGCCCGGTGTTCACCAGGTCGCCCGCGATCACGTAGAACGCGGACGCCGGGTGGCGCGCCAGCGCCGCGTCCATAAGCGCGCCCCACGATTCCTTCTGGTGCGTGTCCCCGGTCACCAGGAAGGTCACCGGACCGGCTTTCGCGGGCGCCGTCACAAACTCGGCCTCGTCGCTCCAGCGATCCGCCGCCGGGCTTCCGACCGCGTAGACATAGCGCGTGCCCGGCTTCAGCCCGTGAATCTCGGCGGTGTGGCGGTGGATGTAGCGGTCGTTCGCGAGCATCCGGTCCTGCATGCGGATCACGGACGACGGCGCAATCCCGCTGGCGCCGCCGTCTTTCTCGCGCCAGCGCACCTGGCCCACGGATACCCCAGTTCCCGTGCGCCATTGAATCGTCTGCGTCGTCTTCGGGTCCGCGCTCCACGTAAGCATGATCTGGTCGGGCGCGTCCGAGGAGGGATAGGGCGTCTGGCGGAAGCCACCGATCAGGTGGGCGTCACGCGCGCGACCGCGAATCGTCGTGAGCAGATGCTGGCCGCGCAGCGATTCCGGCACATCCTTCAGCACGTTCTCCGACCAGTCGTGGTAGCATTTCGCGCCCGGCTGCATGACTTCGATCGAGTATTGCGCCGGGTGCAGGTTGGAAATGTTCACCTTCGCCCCGGGATCCTTCGGGCCGACCGCGACAAGGTAGTGCGGGCGGTGCCGGTCGAAGCCATTGATCCCCAGTCCGACGCGCCCCGCCTCAAAGGTCTTCTGCCAGACCTCAAACTGCCAGTTCTGCACGTTCGTCACGACGAGATCCGTCTTCGTGAAGCCCGCTTCGGCCAACCAGAACGGCACGGCGGCCTGGCCCGTTTCCCGGAGCACGGACACGACCACCGGAACGTCCACATCGAAGTACCAGTGCTTCGTGGCCAGGGCCGCGCGCTCTTCCGGCGTGATGAAGTCCTGCACCGCCGCATCGTCCAGCGCGGTAAGCTCCGCCTCGCTCAGTGTGGCGTACATCCGCGTGACAACCGCGTCCATCGCGTCCGCCACGGAGGCGAATTCCGCGGGCGCGGGCCCGGCCAGAAACATGCAAAGCGCGGCAAGGACACTTCGGCGAAGGATATCGTTCAATCGTGGCATGATCGGACTCCGTGGTTCGGGTATAGCCGCTACCAGCACGCGGACGCGATCAGCCTACCCGATTCCCGGCGCGGCGAACAACGGGACCACGCGTCACCCCCGGAGGATGCCGGCCACCCAGGCCTGGAGCTCGGGATTGTCCGGATCGAGCGCGAGGAGCTTCTCCGCATAGGGTCGCGCCTCGCCGATCCGCTGCTCTTGGAGGTACAGAATGATAAGCGCCTGCAGGATGCCCGTGTCCCCCCCGTCGATACGGTGCGCCTGTTCGAGCGCGGCCTCCGCCTCGGCGCGCCGGTTCTGGTGCTGAAGCAACAGCCCGTAGTTGTAGAAGACGCGCGCCCGGCCCGGCAGCAATTCCGACGCGCGCTGAAGGTACACCGCGGCCTCGTCGAGACGCGACATCTCCGCGAGCAGCAGGCCCATGGAGTAGTGCAGCTCGCCCTCGTTCGGCGCGAGGCTCAGCGCCTCCGCCAGCAGGCGCTCGGCTTCCGCGTTGCGCCCCTGCGTGTTGTAGAGGTTCGCCAGGTTCACGCGCGCCGGAATGAATCGGGGATCGCGTTCGATCGCGAACTTGTAGGACGCCTCGGCCGCTTCGGTCCGGCCCTGCGCCATGCGCAGCAGCCCCAGGTTCAGGTGCGCCTCGGGCTGGTCGCCGATGGATTCCTGCAGCGCCACATAATCCGCCACGGCATCGTCCCGCGCGGTGCGCAATTCGCTGCCCAGCCCGTCAATCCCCGCCAGAAGCCGCGCCGCCTCGTTGCGCACGCTCGCCATCGGATCGAGCAGCAGCGGCCCGACCGCCTCGCCGCGCGACGCGGGCGGGATCCGGTCCATGCCCGCCGCCGCCTGCGTGCGCACAAGCGGCGACTCGTCCTTCAGCGCCGCGAGCAATGCGTCGGTCGCCGCCTGCCCGGGATACTCTCGCAGCAGCTCCAGCGCCGTCGCGCGTACGATGGCGGGCGTCTCCGCGTCGTGCGCCAACTCGGCAAGCGATCCTTCGGCGGACGCCTCCCCCGCGCGGCCCGCCGCAATCGTCGTGGCGAAGTGCGGTGTCCCGGAGCGCGAATCTGGGCCGTACCATTCCTTCACCTTCTCCGCCGCCCACGACGCGTCCTGGTCCGTGTGGCAGCCGTTGCACGCGTTGGGCACGCCCAGCAGCACCGACAGATCCGGGCGCGGCACGCGGAAGCTGTGATCCCGCCGCGCGTCGATGCCCATGTAGGTCCGCTCGGTCATGTGGCAATCCACGCAGAACGATCCGCTCGTGCCGGGCTCGTGGAAATGGTGTGACTTGTCGTCATAGACGCCCGGCTTCATCGTCGGAAAGTTCACCAGCGGAATGTTGTTGTGGCACCGAATACACAGGTCGTTCCCCTGCACCATGACTCGCGCGGTGTGTGGATCGTGGCAGTCCGTGCAGCGCACCCCGGCGTGGTACATCCCGCTCTGAATATACGATCCGTACACATACACCTCGTCCAGGATCTGGCCGTCGGGATAATAGAGCCCCTCCTGCAGTGTGCTCAGCCGGAAGTTGTCGTGATAGGTCCGCGCGGGATCGTCCTCCGCGACGGACGGCGCCCGCCGCGAGTGGCAGCGGGCGCACTGGTCGACCTGGTACTGCGGCCCGTTCCACTTGAAGTCCACCAGCATGCCGCGCTTCTCGAATTCGTTGTCGCGCGTGCGTTCCGGGGCCTGCGCCCATTCCAGGTGCGCGGAACCCGGCCCGTGACAGGCCTGGCAGCCCACATTGATATCCGAGTAGGTGGTGTTGAAGAAATTGCCCGCATTGTCGAAATTCGTCTGTACGTCCGTGCTGTGGCACTCCGCACACATGTAGTTCCAGTTCTGCAGGCGCCCGGTCCAGTGGAGCGGGTCCCCGCCGTCGATGGGCTCGTCGGGATACAGGTGGTACCACTGCTTCTTATCGACATCCCACGTCACCGGCAGACACTGGTAGCGCCCGCCTTCGAACGGCACGAGATACTGCTGCAGCGGGCGCACGCCGAAGGTGTATTCCACGTGATACACCAACTCCTCGCCTTCGCCCTCGCGCACGCCCACTTTGTACGCGTTTCCCTCGCGGAAAAAACGCCACGTCTCCTCAAAATGCGTGAACACCGCGTTGTCAAAATCGCCCAGCACCGAATCAGGCGTCGCATGGTCCATTGCGCGCTCGTGATCCGACCCGATCCAAAGGTCGAACTGCCGCTCGTGGCACTGCCGGCACGATTCATCCTTCACGAAGGTCGCGTGGGTGTTGGGGATGGCGTCTCGGGAGCCCGCGCCGGGCGACGCGCCGGAAGCAGCGGGCTCTTCAGAAGCCTCCCGCGCGCATCCGGCGGCGAGAAGTAGCGTGACAGCGGCGAGGCGCGCGGAAAAAGCGTGGATATGATTCATGCGAAAAACCTGACCTGGGTTGCGCGCGGCAGGGCGCGCGAGCGCGGCTTGTAGTGTACCCCGTAGCGCCAAGGCGTTAAAAGCCGCCCGGGACGTGCTTCGGGACGTTTTTTGCTTCCCAATACCCGGGCTTTCGGCTATACTGCTTCCATCGTGCTTCTATCCTGGGTCGGGAATTTGAGGAGATCTCCCGATGGGCAAGACCACGCTGTCACGCATCTGTGTTGTTTTTATGATCGCGCTCGCCGCCGCCGCGGCGTGCGGGGCGCAGGGGCAAATCGTCATCGATCGTATCCGGTACACGGCTACGGCATCGAGCAGCAGCCCGGAACCCAACTCCAGCCAGATAGACTCAAGGGTGCTGGAACCAGGGGAGTATTCCGGCGGTGGCGCGGTAAATTCCAGTTCCGGCGGGTCCGCCGGAAGCGCCAGCGCTTCTATCACTATCACGCCCAATGCAAGCGGGTTTACCGGGAGCATCTCGGGTTCCGCGTCGGGTTCGGTGGCGCTCACCAACGCGAGATCCCATCAGGGCGGCGGAACTGGGTTCATCGAATTCACCATTGAGGAGGGCGGCGCGACGCTGACGGCGACCGGCAATCTGAGCAGTTCCGGAACCGACGGCTTTTATAGCGCGCGCTTTCAAGTGTTCGCTCGCGATGGCGACGTTGTCGATATCCAGGTGCGAACCCCGGAATCGCCCGAGGCGGGCCTGCTCGAGAATGCCACGGTCAACGTGAATCAGGCGCTGGACGCGGGGTCCTACACGTTGGTGGCCGGCGCAAATGTCCTGCCCGGCATCGGCGGCGAAGGCTCGGCCATGGCGGAGGCGAGCTTCAGCGTCACCGCTTCGGGTCCGGCCCCGGGCCAGGTTTACTTCTGGGAGGCGAACGACGGGAGCTACACCGGCTCGGGGGAATGGGAGCCGACCGGCGTGCCCGGCCCGGGCGATATCGCTATCTTCGACCGCGATGCCGTCTATACGATTAGCATCGGCACACAGGAGACGGGCCGCGCGATCGTCGAGCGCGGCTTTGTCCTTTTTTCCGGCAATTCGTACACATTGTCCGGCGGCGATGCGGAAAGCCCGTCCTTTGTGGTCGGGGGCGACGCCGAGGATTCCGCGACCGCGCTGCTGCTCCTGAGTGATTTCCATACGCGGGACACCGTGATCGGCGGCTCCGCCGTGAGCACCGCCGGCGTCGACTCCATGGACAGCACGCTCTGGACGAATGACGCGAGCCTGACCGTGGGGCAGCGCGGCTTCGGGACCCTGACGCTCCTCAACGACGCCAGGCTGAATACCGCCGAACTGCTGCTTGGAGAGAGCGCGGGCAGCGAGGGCTCCGTGGATGTCGCGCTGCCCGACACCGGGCCCGGGGACACGTCGAAGCAGGAGGACACCGCCACGCTGGCAGCGGACGCCACCGCCATCGGCTTGGAGGGTAAGGGCGTATTCACCCTGCGGAACAGGAACGTGGTAACTGGAGAAACGCAGGTGGGCGTTTTTCCCGGCGCTTCGGGCGAACTGACTATCCTGGAATCGGGCCATTTCGCGTTCTGGAATCTGAAGGGCGATCTTGTGGTGGGCAATGAGGGAACCGGCACGGTGCACGTTGGCTCGGGTGGCGTACTCCGCAGCGCCCTCGGCAGTTCCATTTCAATGACGATCGGCAACGCCGCGGGATCGAGCGGCTCTGTGATCGTCAGCGGCTCGCTCTCATTCCTCGCCACGCCCGGCGAAGTATTCGTCGGGCCGGGCGGCGCCGGAAGCCTGATGTCGGAGAATGGCGGCCAGCTGGACTTCGGCATCCTGTATGTCGGCCCCATCGCACCCGGTATGTTGGCCGCTTCGGGCACGGTCCAGATCGGCGGCCCGGGCGAGCCCGGCGAATCCGCCGATCTGGAAGTCACAGGCGCCATACAGGTGGGCGCATACGGGACCGGCACGCTCACCGCCACGAACGGCGCCCGGATCACTTCGCGCCTGTGCGAAATCGGCGGCCAGCCCGAGGGCGATGGGCTGGTTACCCTGGACCACGCCACCTGGGTCGTGGAGCGGGGCTTCAGCGTGGGACAAACCGTGTTCGGGTCCCCGGGGCCGGAAGAATCACCCGGCTTCGGCGTCCTCAAGTTGGTAGAAGGCAAGGTGGAGGTGGGCGCCGTGCTTCAAGTTACGCCCGAGAGCCGGATCGAAGGCACGGGCGCAATCTCGACCGCGTTGGGCGCGTTTATCGAAGGCAGCGTCGCGCCGGGCGTGACGGTTACGGCCGAAGGGGAGATCAAGCGCCATGCCCATCCCGAACCGGCCGGGCGCCTGAAGCAGACAACCCCGGATAATTCGCTGGGGGCGCTCGATTTCACCGGAGACGTTGCGTTCAATGGCGCCGCAATCATTATCGAAGCGCGCGGCCCGGGAAAAGACGATTTTGACACCATTAACGTCACCGGAACAGCCACCCTGGAGGGCGCCCGCGTCCAGTTCGTGTTCATCGACGGCTACCGGCCCGCCGCGGGCGACCAGATCCCATTCCTCAACGCCGGCAACGTCACCATGGACGACGCCACGACATTCACGTACAGCGGCGCGGACGAAGGGTTTGAATTTGAGGTGACTGCCGAAGGAGGGATGCTGGTCTTCGAAGCTATGAACGGCGCAACGGGTCCGGGTGGAGAAGGAGAAGGAGAAGGAGAAGGCGAGGGTGAAGGCGAGAGACCGTCGCCCGTTGCCTGTGGACAGACGGATAGCGGATCGGCCACTCCGGTTGCCCTGGCTCCACTGGTGGCGATGCTGCTGATTCTGGCTTCACGCCGGTCGCGCCCCACCTGACCCTTCCAACATAAGTTCGCGCCCGCATTTGCGAACACCGGGCAGTTCGCATCCGGGCGCGCGCCATTACAGCGCCTGCCCCAAAAGTCACACCGGCGCGCGCCCAAGTTATTTGATTGCAGCGTTCTATACGTATACGCCAAGCGGGGCGCCCGAACTCCTGGTTGTCTCAGCCCGCAACGACCCTTTCCAAGCAGAGAAAAGTATAGTACAATCATTTCTATACGAATGATTTGTAGTAAATGTATTTGTTGGGGCGAATACGTACTTGCTTAAAGGCCTTTAATCTGGACGCAACGGAGTGTGCGGCCACCACACAACAAAAACGGCGGTTCAATGCCGCGGGCCGCGAATTGGATCGGACCGCCCCGGGAGGAGTTACTTCATGCAAGCCGGCTTTCACTTTGCGCTGTTCGCCGGGCTGTCTATCGTCCTGGCGCCGCTGGCGCACGCCCAGGCGCACGTGTCGATAACGCAGGCCACGTACCGCATGGAGGCGGCGGCAACCGCGACCTCCGGTGACGCAACCGACAGCCAATCGGAACAGGATTCGGGCAGTTTCACCCTGGTGTCGGACCGCGATTCGTTGGAGGATGCCGAGGATTTCTATCTCCTCGTCCAGGCGTCCGAAGGCGGTGTCCAGGCATCGGGAGCGATCGGTATCAATGACGCGTCGGTCTTCAATTTGCCCGCGTCGGACGGCACAAATCCTGTAAGCGGCTTCTCAATGTGGCTGGGGGCATCGGCCGCGAGAGGCGGTTTGATTCCCAATGCGGACAGGTCCATGGAGGCGAGCGCGGCGATTGATGTTACGGTCGTCGTATCGGTCACCGGCGGAGACGCCGAACTTCAAGTCTCCGGCCTTGCCGAGGCCATCACAAGTGGTGGCGCCGGCGATAATCTCGGCGCCGCGTCAGTGAACGTATCCGGCGGTCCGGCGGCAGACTTGATGTTCGACGTTGAAACCCGGATTTCGCCCGATAGGAATGACGTCAATCTCAACCATTCGGCCATCTTGACTCCCGGCACATACACGATCGAAATGCGGAACCGCGGCTTTTCGCCCGTGTCAAAGCGCGGAACTCGAAAAGGTCAGGGCTTTGCCGAAGACGCCACGGCCATCATTCAGATATCTCTTGGCGTGTCCCCGGTGAATGCCCCCGACGCCGAAATCTACTTCTGGGAGGGCCTTGACGGAACCTTCGAGGACGAGACGAACTGGGAGCCGCGGGGTGTGCCGGGCGCCGGGGACACGGCGGTATTCGACAAGGACCAGTCGTATGTGGTCGGCGTGGGGACGGCGGAGAGTTCACGGGCCCGTGTGGAGCGGGGGGAGGTGTGGTTTTTCGATGGCTCGTACACCCTGGCCGGCGGCTCGCCGGGCGACCCCTCCCTCGTGGTGGGCAACGACGCGGCGGATTCCCCGGAGTTAACGCTGGCGTCGGGCCACACGCTGAATTCGCCCTTCGCCATGCTGGGCAAGAGCGCCGCGGCGAACGGAGCGGTTTCGCTCAGCCCGCTGGGCTCCCCCTCGGCGTGGCGCGTGGACGGGCGCCTGACCATCGGGGAGTCGGGCGCGGGCCGGGTCGACCTCGGCGAAAACGGGCGCCTGAACGCGGGCGAAGTGCTGCTGGGCAACCAGGCCGATGGCGGGGGCACGCTCAATGCCGGCTCCAATGGGACGGGCGCCGAGCCATCGGCCGTGTTCACGAGCATGGCTGTGGGCGTGCACGGGACCGGAATCGTCAATGTCGCCGGCGATGCCATTTTCGCCAACACGATGGTCCTCGGGCTGCACGGCGGTTCCGAAGGCCTGGCGTTCGTCAGCGGCGAGTCGGCGCTACTTGAGGCCGGTCACTTGACCCTGGGCGACGGCGGCGGCGCCTCCCTGTGGGCGAACGGCGGCGCGGTGGTGTCGGTGGCGGACGTCGAGGCAACCACGGTCATCGCCAGCCAGCCGGAGGTGTCGGCCTCCGTGCTGATCGAGGAATGCGGGACGCGCCTCCAGGCCGCCAAACTCACCGTTGGCGGCCACGGAGCGGGAGCGCTTGAAATCGAACGTGGCGGAAGCCTGGAAACCGAACTCCTGGCCGTCGGATTCGAAGAGACGGGCGTGGGCGAGGTCGCCGTCACCGGCGCCTGCGAAGCCGGGGGCACACCAAGCGCCATCGTGATGCCGGATGACGCCACAACGATCATCGGCGGGCGGGGCGCCGGTTTTTTCAGCATTTCGGATGGCGCGGCAAGCTACATGGGCGAGGTCACGCTCGGGGCCCTCGCCGGCGGATCCGGCGTCGCCACCATCGACAATGCGGATTGGTTCATCGCCGGCGCCCTGGGGCTGGGCGACGCCCTCGCGCTCCAGGACGGCCCGTCCGCCAACGGAATACTCATCCTTCAGAACGGGGCATTTGTGTCGTGCGGCAATCTGGTTGTATTGCCCGAAAGCGGCATTTACGGCGCGGGCACGATCGAAACGCCGCCCGGCGCGGGCAACCGCGTGGAGGGCGCGCTGGCCGCGGGCGTATGGGTGCAGCCCCCGTCCGCGAAGCAGGCCGGCGGCGCCATGGCCTCCCCCGAGCGCGCCGGCGGTCACGGCGCGCTCACGATCATTGGCGATATCGAGATGGCGGGCGGCGCGATCGACCTGGCCGTCGGCGGCGCGGCCCCGGGCGCATACGACACGCTCATCGTGGACGGCGCCCTGACCCTCAACGGTACGGCGGTACTCCTCAACTTCACCAACGGCCACGCCCCGCGGGCCGGCGACACGCTCGACCTCATCCAGGTGAGCGGCGCGATGGCGGCGGCGGATCTCGTGCTCGAGTTCACCGGCCTCGAAGACGGCTTCGACTACCGCATCAACACCAAAGAAGGCGCGTTGGAATTCGAAGCGCTGACGGACGGCGTCTCCACAACCGAGCCCGGCGGCGAAGGCGAAGGCGAAGGCGAAGGTGAGGGCGAAGGCGAGGAACCAAAACAGCCCATTGGCTGCCACGCAGGCAGCAGCCATGGCTCCGGCGGCGCGTGGGCGGACTGGCTCGTCGCCGCGCTCGTACTTGGCGTACTCGGCCTGCTCTGGAGTAGGCCCGGCAGGCGTCCCGGAAACAACGGGGAAAAGGATTCCCGGGCCCCCCGCGGTTCTTTGAAGTTGCTACGCAAAAAAAACCGCTTCGCGCGGGCGGGAAATGCCGGCGTATGGGATTCCGGCCGGGCGCCCAGCCGGGGAGCAGTCGCTGACAAAAGCGCTTTCGCGGGGGTGCGCGAACATAACCAGGGAGTGTAATACCATGCGGACCTTTCCCGTTTTCTCGCTTGTCGCATGCTGTCTCTCGACCTTCAACGTCGCATACGCGCAATTCGACGAGTGTTTCGGCGGCGTTTACGTCGGTACGCTCACGCTCAGGGAGCCGGGTGCGACCCCTGTAGTCCTGGACGGCGTAATCTCAGGAATCTCATATATACGGTCGGAACGGCAACCGGAGTTCAATGAGACGCGCTTCTGGGTTACCTTCGAAGGACGATCATATTTGGGGGGAGACGATGGGGACGGCTTATTTGAAGGGGACCCGGGGGGATTCGTAACGTCAGCGCGGTTTCTAACGGACGACATTACGGGAATCTCTGGTGCGGCGACCCCGGGTTCCATGACCTTCACGGGTACGCGCGGCTTGTTGAATCAATCGGTCGAGTACAGCGGAACCTGCGCATTCGATCCCGCCATTGAAGGGCCGTGCGGTTCCAATTTCTTCGGCTGCGCCGTCGGCGGCGGAGAAGGCGAGGGCGAAGGGGAGGAAGAGGAAGAGATTTTCTGGGGGGCGGCCGAGGGGGCGTTCGACAACGCGCTGAACTGGGATCCGCAACGCGTGCCGGGCGCGGGAGAAACGGCGGTGTTCAATCTCGACACGCAATCGCTGGTAACCTTTGGGCAGGCGAGTTCAGAGCGCGTCTCGGTGCGGCGCGGCGCGGTGACGTTTTCGCAGGGCGCGTACAGAGTCGAGTCGACGTCGTTGATCGGCGCCAATCGCTCGCTGCGTGTAGGAGACGGCGCGGGGAACATCGCGGCGCTCCGGCTCGACAGCCATGTACTGACCAGCGTGCACTGCGCCATCGGGCGCGCCTCGGGGGCGACTGGGACCGTCATTGCCGAGAATGGGGCCATCTGGCAGAATTTTGGACGCATGAGCGTGGGGCTCGGCGGCGTGGGGACATTGGAAATTGGGGACGGCGCTGGCGTGTCGGCGTCGGAGGCCCGCGTGGGCGACAGTGCGGGCAGCGAAGGTTTCGTGCGCGTTACGGGTTCAGCCACGAAACAAGTGACATCAATATGGTCGACGGGGAACACCGCCATCGGTTTATCAGGGTCCGGGCAACTGCGGATCGAGTCGGGCGGCGCCGTCGTGAGCCACGACGTACACCTCGGTGTGAACCCCGGCAGCGAAGGCAACGCCCTTATCGGCGGAAGTTCCGCCAAGGGCGGGGCAGTCTCGACCTGGGAGATGGATAACCTGATTGTCGGCGGCGCGGGTCAGGGGCAGATTATTCTTCGCTCCGGCGGCGAACTCACCAGTGGCGGCTCAGCGGTAATTGGCGCGGAAGCGGGCAGCGAAGGCCGGTTTTTTATGTTTGACGTTTCCGCGCGCTGGTCTCCCGAAAACGATGTGACGGTGGGCGGCGCAGGTCGCGGTGTACTGCGGGTTGACGAAGGCACACAACTGCTCGTTCCCGGCAGGTTGACCATAGGCCGCGACGCGGGCAGCGAAGGCATCGTGCTAATTACCGAAATCACTGACCTTCAAAGCGCGGCGTTGACGGTCGAAGGCGAGTTGCTTGTGGGTGTGCGTGGCGAAGGACAAATCAGATCGTTGGGTTCGGTGATCGAATCCAGAGCCGGGGCATTCGTCGGGGCGGATGAGGGCGGCGACGGCCACGTGCGGCTTGACAACACGCTGGCGCTGTGGAGCACACCGTTCGTGGAACTAGGCACGGTCGTCGAGGGCAACGGCACGACGGCGGTGCTCGGAACCGGCCGCCTCACGCTGCACAACGGCGCGGGGGTGCTGGCGGAAAGCGTAACGGTGCGCGCCGGCAGCACCATCGAGGGCAACGGCTTCATCCTGGCCGGGGAAGGCGTGACCGTCGAAGGCACGATAGCGCCGGGCGTCGTCGTGGCGGACGGAAAGGCCGCCAAGCAGGGCGACGTGGATCCGACGTTAACCATCGACGGCAATCTAAGAGTCGAAGGCGGCGTGATCGCGATCGATGTAGGCGGCGCGGCGCCAGGCGAGGCCGGCCAGCTCGTAGTGAATGGCGATGCAGTCTTGCGTGAGGTCACAGTTCGCATGAACTTTGTCGATGGGTACCTGCCACGCGCGGGCGAGACCGCGACGGTGATTGTGGTCGGCGGCGCGCTCAGCTTCGAGAATCCAACATTGGAGTTCGACGGTGTTGCCGATGGATTCGACTACACGATAAACGAAGACGGCGGAATGCTGGACTTCGAGGCGATTAACGACGCACAAGCCATTCCCAGCGGTGAAGGCGAAGGCGAAGGCGAAGGTGAGGGTGAACGCGAGAGACCATCGCCCGTTGCTTGCAGCCCGGAATCCGCCAAGAACTCCAGCCTTGCATCGCTCGCGCCGCTGTTATCGCTGATCCTGTTGCTGTGCGTGAGGCCCAAACGGCGCGCATAGAGCGCTACCGGATTCAAGCGCAGACTTGTTAACCCGGACAGTGCGCCTTCGTGAGCCACGGCGCCATTCGATTATTCCAACATCGCTTTAATTTCATCCAGCGTATACCGCTGCTCCTGCAATGCACGAATCCGCTCAATCCGCTCGATCATCTCCGGCGCATAGAGCTGGTATCCCGACTCCGCCACCTCCGCCACCTCAAGCAGGCCCAGTTTGGTCCAATGCCGGATCGTGGAGTTGGCGACCCCCGCGCGCGCCGCCAGGGCTCCAATCTTGAGCAACGCGCCGCCGTCGGACGGCAACAACGTTTCGCCCTCCACCGCCTTGAGATACATTTCCAGAGAGCGGTCAACCGCCCGGTAGATGAGCGACTCGTAGCCGCTTTTCGACCCGCCGGTCTGCGCTTTCTCCAGTGCGCCGATGTAGGCCAGCCGCTCGCGCTTCTGGATAATGGCCGGCGGGTAGCCCGCCATCATCAGCAAGAGGTTCATCAGGAGCCGGGCCGTTCGGCCATTGCCATCGACGAACGGGTGAATCGTCACAAGGCGGTAATGCGCCTCCGCCGCCAGCGCCACCGGGTGCAGATCATTCGCCCCCGCCAGCCACGCCGCAAAGTCCGCCATCAGGTCCGGAACTTTCATGGGATTCGGCAACACAACCGTAGAGCCCGCGATGCGCACCGCAATGTTCCGGTAACGTCCCGCGTTAATATCGTCTATGCCCTTGAGAATCAGCGAATGAATCGCGAGCATATCGCGCTCGCCCAGGTCCGCCGGGGTCCGCCGCACCTGGTCCCGAACCCAGTCGATCGCCTGCGCATGGTTCGCCGCCTCCAGGTGCTCCCGCAGCGATTTCCCCCCAACCGTCAGCCCCTTCTCCAGCACCAGGGCCGTTTCGCGACGTGTGAGCGTGTTCCCTTCGATGGCGTTGCTGGTATAGGTCAGCTCGACGCGATACCAGTCCTCCAGATTCTTCACAAGATCGGGGGGGAGAGGCCGGTAGCGGTCAAGCCGCTTCTTCTTCTCGGTTATGGCATCGAAGATCATACGTAAAGCATAAACCATAACGTTATGGTTTACAATAGCACCGAATGCCCACTGATTTCTTTGCCCGTTACGCTACTCGCTCCCCAACGGCAGTTCCTGATTACACACCCCGTCCTTTCCCGCATGAAAGATATTCTCCCCCACGACCACATTCTTCGGGAAATGCGGGCTGTCGGGCGTGTACCGCACACACAGCGCGTACTGGTAGCGCGGGCCTTCCCGCACGAGTTCCCCATCCACCAGCACGCCATCCCGACCGGAATCGTACACGATATTGCCTTCGATGAGGATGTCGGACAGGTTCGGGTTTTCCTCCAATTGCTTGTCCATAAGGAAGATGCCGTACCCACCGTTGCCCTCGTTCCGCCCGCCCCAGTTCCAGTATTCGTGGCCGTAGCCGAAGTCCGTGATCTGGTTGTTGGCGATGATGATGCCGCTGTCGTGGTTACCCGCCTTCGCCGGCGCGCCTTCCTTCGCCAGCACGGCATGCTCCGAGGCCGCGCCGGGATTGATGAGGATGCCCCAGAGGTCGATGTGGGTCAGCAGGTTACCCGTCACCGTGACATTCCGGCTGCCGTGCGTCATCTTCACGCCCATGAACCCGTGGTCCACAATGTTGTCGGACACGATGACGTGGTCCGAGTGGATATCGATGCCCTGGGCGCAATTTTGCAGGTAATTGCCGCGGATGATCGTGTGGCTCGTCTCGCGCGGGCCGGTCACCACGATGGCGGAGCCCTGGTGCCAGTTGCTCACGTAGCCGGTCTCCCAGGCCTCCCGCGGCATAAGCTGGCCCTTCTCCCCGGGCCGCACGGTCAGCTCGCCGAGGCCATATTGCTCCTTCGCCTCCCGGGTCGGCAGCAGCCGCTCCTCAATAACCCGGTTCGATTCAATCACCGTGCCCCGGCTGCCGGTCACGAGAATGCCGGTACCGTCGATCGCACGGAACGCATAGCCATACAGCGGCGACGCCGTGCGATCGTCGATGGCGATGCACTTGTAGTTGCGCACCAGGCAATCCTTCACCGTCACCTGCTCGCTGCCGCGTATTTCAATCGCCGCGTCCCGCGCATGGTGGTCGAGCACCCGCACACCGCGCACGTCCACCAACCGGCTCTTGTGGATAAACAGTCCCGGCCCCCGCGCCGGTTCGTCCGCCGCGCTCCGCGTCAGCGTGACGCCCTCCAGCCGCACCAGGCTCGCCTTTTCCACCGTCACGATACTCGCGCCCGGATTGGTCTGTTCGATGGCGCCCGGCCCATACAGCCCCCCGCCTTCGCCGCGCAGAAACAGCGCAGCATCGATCGTGTGAACCCCCGGCGGCACATAGATCATCTCCCCCGGATGCGCGTCGATCGCCTCCTGCGGCGTGGGGTAGTCGGTAATCGCGGGCTGCGCAACGGCCAGCGGGGCCATCAGGGCGATACAGATCGATGCGAACATGAGGGGGATCCTGTGGATTGAACGGCCGCCCGCCATACCGCGCAGGGGGTATTGGCGGAGCGTGAACGGCGTGAAAACGTTACCGAACTGCGCATTGGCCCCTCAACAGCTCTCCTGCGGGACGCCGTCAATCAATAGCGGGTCCCCGCTGCTGTAGACGCCCTTCGCCGGATCGCCGTGGGTGAATAATGTCGGCGTGTACGCCACGAAATAGCTCCGCCGCGGGCGACCGGTGGTGTTCGCGCCGCTCCGGTGCAGCAGGAAGCTCGAAAAAGCCACCAGCGTCCCCGCGGGGACCTCGATGAGGTCGCCGGGGTCGTCGCCGCCGTAGCCCACCATGGCGTGGGCGGATTCGTCCCACGCATGGGGCAGGAGGCCGCGGGAGGGCGCGCGCTCAAAGGGCAATACCGAAATCGTGCCGTTGGCCTCGCTCATGTCGTCCAGCGCGATCCAGCACGTGAGATATGGCGTGTGCTCCGCCGCGCCGCCGGAATAGACCGAATAGCCGCTGTCCTGGTGCCAGGCAAAGCTCGTCGCCTCATCCGACATCTTCACCACGAACTGTTCGTTGTGCAGGTAGGCCGTATCCCCGATTGTCGCGCGGCAGACGGACGCCGCCTTCTCGCCGAAGATCAACGGCAGCAGCTCCGGATGGGTCTTGCGCGCGCTCAACACGAAGTACTTCTTGCCGAGCACGTTGATGCGATCCTCGGTTACCCCGCGCGCGCGCATGTCCGCCTCAATTTCCGACACGGACGCGTCACAGACGCCCCGCACCAATTCCAATTCGTTCGCGTCCAGGAAGTTGGGTGCGATCAGGTAGCCCAAGTCTCTGAACTGCGCGCACTGGCGCTCTGAAATCTGCATCGCTGCCTCGTTTACCGAAGAGCCTCGTGCGACGACCAACACGGGAGCGCAACGGCCTCGCTGAAGCCTACGTGAGCACACAAATCTGATTCAAATCCACTGCGACGCCTGGCGCGTGAATGGCGCGGCAGTCGGGTGCTACAATCCCCGCCACCGGCAACCCACGGAAATCCCCATGCACGCTCTCACCGCCATCGCCAACGGCCGCTTCACGCCCCGCGCGCTCCGGGTCTATCTCGCCGCCCTCATCGTTGGCTTCTACGGGCTCATCCTCCCGTGCTGGTGGCTATTCCCCGCCGAAAACAACTTCTCCATCCTCACCCACACCTTCAGCTACCTCGGCAGCTGGGAGGAAGACCGCAATCCACGGGCGTGGTGGCTCTTCAGCATCGCCATGACCGCCTGGGGCCTGGCGTCCATCCCGCTCGTGCTGTATTCCTGGCGCCGCGCCGCGCCCTGGGCCCGCCGCGCCCCACGCGTGCTTCCGGGCCTGCTGCTCGCGGGTTGCGCGGGTATCATCATCGTCGGGCTCTTCCCCGACACGCGCGATGCCATCATCGGCCCCCTGCGCTGGACGCGGGTGCATTACTTCGGCGCGCTGTTCATCGTCGTGGGGTTCCTGGGCGGTGTGCCCTGGCTCGGCGCGCTCGTGCGCCGCGCCGCGCGCGACCCGCGCCTGCCGGAGGATGTCCGCCGCGCCTACGCCCGCGCGCAGTGGCCCCACGCCTGCTTCGCCGCCATCTGCGCGGTCGCCCTCTTCTTCCTGATCCGCTGGGAGATCATCTACCCGGGACTGAAAGCCGCCGCGGAAGCCGAGGGCCGCGAATTCGGCAGCCGCTGGCGCGAGGCGATGAACACCATCTACTCCTTCCCCCTCTGGGACAACGTCTTCGTCCAGACGCTGTTCATTTACCTGGTCTGGACCGCGCTGGCGCTCCCGGCGCGCGAACCGGGCACGCTTGACGCGAAATAACGCGCAACGGGATCAGTCCCCGCCCACCCGGAAGAAATGCCAGGCCGCTTGCCCGGTCGCCCCTTCCCGCGCGCGGGCGCTCCACATGCCCGGCGTATCGTTCGGCGCGATTTGCAGGTCCACCCGCAAGACGCCGTCCTTCGCGCCGTAATACCCGCTGAATTCCGCCGCCCGCCCGTCGGGGTCGCGGATATCGAGCTCCACGGGAACCACCGCATCCACCGGCTGGCTTTCGGCGTCCGCCACCGTAACCGTCAGCGCAACCGGTTTCCCGCGCTGCGCTTCTTCCGGCCCACTCACGGCGATCGAGGCGATGGGTCTTGCGGTTACCAGCAACATCCGCCCGCCGCCGGGCTCCAGTTGCAGATCGAAGCGCGTGCCGTCCTCCGCGGGCGTCACGGGAATCTCGCGGGACGCCACCAGGTCATACACGTGCCCCGCCCGCGCCAGATCGATTGTGGTGGTCGCCGGAAGGCCGTTCTCCATCACCAGGCCGTGGCTGCCAACATAGCTCCCGAACTCCCGGTGGTCGTTGATCGCGAAAAGATACTCCGAGCTCCCGTACGCGCGGCGGTACGTCAACACCTCGGGGTTGGACGACCTCACCGGCCAGGCATAACGCCCCGCGAGCTGTTCGCGGAGTGCGGCGGCCCGCTCCAGCAATGCCGCCTTGTCAACATCCGCCTGTTTGACGCGCGTATAGACGGGTATCGTGATGTCCGGCGCAATCGCGGGGCAAAGCCGCTCGTCCCCCACCACAATGCCGCCCCCTTGCTGGAAGGCCCGCACGGCGTCCACGATGCTCCGGGGCAGCACATCGCAATCGGCCAGCACCAGCACGCGATAACGATCAAGCCCGTCCCGCTGGAGGCTCTCCTCGAACACGATCTCCGGCTGCAGGCCCGCGAAGCGCAGAATGTGGTAGGCGTCCGCGCCCCACGACCCGCCCCAGCCGTAGGTCCCGCGCCCGGCGAACATCTCCGAGGTGAAACTCTCCAGAAAAGCCACGTCCGAAGGGGCGGCGGGCGTCTGGAGAAGCGTCGGACCCAGGGGACGCACGACCGTCGCCGCTAATTCCTTCAGCGCATGCCGCGTCTCCGGGTGCGTGTAGCGGTACACCGATCCGCCTTCCGCCGGCACAAGCGACTGCCAGCCGTGGTACATGATCCCCTTTACCGGCCGCGCGATCTTGCTCCAGAAGGCCTGCCGCAGGTGCGCCGGCGCAATCGTGATGTACGCCGCGTCGGGATCGTAGTCTTCCCACGCGGACTGCGCCGCCGCTACCGTGCCCTCGGCGGGCGCGGTCTGTGACCGGTACCAGATGATCTGCGTCATCTTCATCACGTCCTGCCCCGTCCGCCCGCCGCGCGCCATCGCGAACAGTTCGTCCGCCGCCAGCCCGATGCGCTCGGGATCGGGATAGCTGTAGGTCCAGTGGGAGAGGTAGTCCACATTGCCGCCGCTCCCCCAGATCGACGGAACGCGCACCGCCGGATCGAAGAAGGTCCAGAAGTCATCGCCCGCCTCCCGCAAGCCGTCGTGGACCGCGGAGTGCATCGCGTTCCACCCGTCGCCCACCTTCCAGAACCAGCGGTAGTACTGGAGCAATTCGTGATCATCCGGAACGGCGCGGTCCGGTCGAAAATCCGGAATCTCGCTCCAGCGCACGCCGTTCTTGTGCTGCGCCTCCTCCGGGATCTCCCGGCCGGTCGCCGCGCGGTAGGCCGCGCGATCGTGCTCGTGAAAGCAGACCTGCGAGCTGTCCCGCACTTCCGTGTTGATCAGGGCCGCCTGGAAGGCCGGAAAATCGCCATAACTCTGCGCCACCGATTGCCCCACATTCTTGGAGAAGTCCAGCAGACCCGGCGTCAGGCAGCAGGGGTTCACGCGCTCGTAGGGCGCGCCGTCGCGGCCGATGCGCAGGAGTTCGGTCTTCGCATCGAGCCAGTGCCCCACGCCAAGGCTGATGATGACGCCGAAATCCTCCGCAAAGGCCCGGTCCAGCATGCGGTAGCTCGCGTCCAGGTTCCGCGAATCCTGCGCGGGAACCGGCGCGCCCGCCCGCCAGACGGCGTCGTAATCACAGCGCAGCCCGAGGCAGTGCGTGAAGCCCAACTCCTTCAATCGCGGCAACTCCTCCACAACGCCTTCGACCCCGCCCACGCCCCACATCACCACGGGCATCCGGTGGGGCGGCTGGCGCGGCACGATGGTCACGGGGAACGTGTCGGTGTTCCGGTACGCGGTTTCCTCCGGGCCGGTCGCATACGTGACCGCCACCGCGTACTCCCCCGGGCGAAGCGACGTGTCCAGCGCGTACGCCACGTCCGCCGATCCGCCCGGAGCCAGTTCGGGCAGCGTGTAGGCCTGTTCCGGCATTCCCGGAACGCGCACCGTCGCGGTCACCCCCGTGAGTGGCGCCCGCCGCGCGTTGGTCAGCGTGAAGCCCAGGCGCGCATCCGCCTCCATCCGGCCCCAGGCCGTCCGCACGTGCGCCGCCGACACCACCAGCGGACGGAATTCCCGCGCGCCTTCCGTCAGCCGGACTTCGTCGATCGTGCCGGGAAAGCCGTGGTACAGGCTGCCCACGCGATCGCCGATCGACAGCCCGTGCGCCCCAGGGTGCACCGGCCCCCGACCCGGCTTCGTGGAACGGCCCACCGACCGCCCATCGCGGAAGAACTGCACCGTCCCCGCGCCGTCGTAGGTGAAAGCAACGTGACGCCACACGCCCGGTTCGTAGGACAGCCCCCCGCCATCCCACCAGGTCTCCGAATCTTCGCCAAACCCGAGCACTACCCGCATGCGCCGCAGGCCGCTCCCGTCCGCCGGCCCGAGAATCCACTGGTAGTCATCGTGCGCGACGTATTTCTTGTCCAGCAGGAAGGAATCCGGATAGTCCGCAATCGCCTCGCTCGGGCGTATCCACATCTCCGCGGTGAAGGCGCCGCGCGGCGACAGTTCCGGCGCGTCGGGCGCGCGCATGGCGTGGCGCACGTCCTCCACCGGGTGCCCGGGATACGAGGCGAGCCCCGCGCCGAAGCGCCCTTCGGGAACCCGCGCCGCGCCGTCCAGCACGCCGTCATGCCCCTTTCCCGAGGCATCGGCAACGGCGCCGCCCTCGCCCTCGAAGTTCCAGAACGCGATGACGTGTTCGCCCGCCGCGTCGTCGCCCGTGTAAGCCGACTCCCACGGCTCGGCCTGCTGCGCGGCGGCGGCAGAAGCGAGAGCAATCACAAGAAGGGCGCTGAAGAAGAACTGGGGTCGCATCGGAATTCCTCGGGTTGAAAGCCAACCCGGGGAGTATGGCGCCCGCTCGACCGCCGGGACAAGAAGCGTGGGAGCTGCGACCGGCGCGCAACGGCACGCGCGGGCGGGCCGCCCCCGAAACCGCGCCGCACGCGCCCCGAATTCGTCTCGTAACGCCTTCGCTTTACTCGTCCACGATAATCAAATCTTCCTTCGCCGGCAGCGGCGGGAACGGGTTGTGCGGCTCCAGCTGGTACCAGTACGCCACCGACGCCAGGTCGTCCTGCAGCGGCAGGTAGCGGCCCTCGCTCTGCCAGCCGAGACTCTGGATGGTAATCCGCAGATCCTTTTCAAACCGGACCGGATCCGTGATGTGCCAGCGGTACTGGCCGAAGCGGCGTTGCGGGCCCTCGTAGTTTTCCACGTGGTAGAAGCCGGTGTAGGGGCTGGTAAAGCTCTCGTAGCGCACCTTGCCGTCGACTTCATGCTCCGAGTAGCCGTAGGACCCGCAGAAATAGTCCTCCTCGCCCGTGCCGCAGATCGTCGGGAAGTCCGTGTCGCCGTCCATATAGAACTTGATCTCGCCCTCGCCCCACCAGCCCGGGCTGTTCGCCCCATGGGCCAGGTACGTTCCCACGTAATTGCCCCGGCCCTGGATCCCGTCCACAATCGTGTAGTCCTCCTTCTCGGGCAGCGGGTTCACGCGGCGGAACTGCGCGTGGAAGTACGGCGTGTTCTCCGGCACGGCCTCCAGCGAATAGTCGATCTGGTAATAGACCGTCGCCCGCTTCTCGCCCAGGTTCTCCATCGTGACCTTCGCGCCCTTCCGGAACGGCATCTGCCAGTACGAATTGAAGCCGCTGCGCGGGTTCACGCATACCGCCAGGGACGTGATCCGCGGCTCGTTGCCCATGCCCCAGCCCGCCGCGAAGAAATCGCCCACCGGAACCTCCACCGAAGGCGTCTCCTCGCCGTCCCAGTAGAAGCGCAGGATCATCAGGCGGTAATCGCCCACCGGTGTCATCCAGATATGGTTGATCACGCCGGATTCGTTAATCTCGCCCAGCGTGAACGTCGTTCCCGGCTCAATGTGCACATAGGGATTCACCTTCCAACCCTGCCCCAGCTCCCGCGCGGCACGCGACGCCGTGCCCTCCTCCAGCGTCGCCATACCCCCCTTCCCCTTCTCGCCCGTGAAATTCTCCGGGCTGATGGATCGGGTCTTGGCGTCCTTCAGCTGGTACAGATGGTCCAACGTGTTCGTTTGCGCGTGCACGGCGGCGGCTCCCATGGTCATCAACAAGGCGGTGGTCAGCAGACAGATGGCTCGTTTCATGATTCAATTCTCCCCGGTTGGGTTGGCATACACGCCTGATTGTAGATCCGGGACGGAAAGCAGGCAAGTTTTCCGGCTTGGATCGCCCCCGCTCCTGAGGAAGGCTGCATCGTCCAAAGGCTCCACCCGGACGCGCCGCGATTAACGCCTCGGAAAGAGCTGGTTTTGCTGAGAGCACGCTCAGCCGCATGCCGCGGCCCCGGCCGCACCCAGGCCCGGAGAGCGGAATGGACTACCAGCCTGTGTGTGGTTTCGGTATTGCTCAGCAATGGAATTAACTCGCCGCGGGCGCCCATGGGGACCGTTGTCTGCCCTCCCCGCTGCTCAAGCCCGCTCACTATGGTGTAAGGAGGTCAGCCGTCGGCAAATCGAGTTCCTCCACCACGCATTGTACCCGCCCACAAAAACCACCCACATCTAGCACCCAAAGGACGAACTTGATTGAATCCTGTTGAAAATCAAGCCTTGGCAATGTATCCTGAAGACGCGGAGTTTCAGGCGCATTGGACTCGAGTTGCGTCATGCCAGCTAAGTGGTGCAATCAGCAATAGGAGTACTTGTCATGGCGGATCGCAAGCAGTTCTTAAACGTACGAGATACGCGCCCTCGTCTTCTTGAATTGTTGAATAAAGCTAAAACGCAAGACGTGTCGGAGGAAGAATTGAGGGAACAGCGAATAAGTTTTGCTTTTGGCAATGCGCCCGACTCAACGCTCATCACCAAAGATTCTGTGCGCCAGTCGTCGCATAGGATTCGCCTGAAATAGGGCTCTCACATAACAATAGGCGGCTCTTGTTAAATCGGCGTTCCTGGAGAGAGGGGTATTCATGTCAGTTCGTGAGAGTGACGATCCAGAACTTCATGCCCGGATTCAAGAGCAGAACCTTCTTCGCCAATATGACCTCCTCACCAATTGTATGGAGATTGGTTTTGCCAAGGGAATAGAGGCCTTTGACAAGTATACCCTGTGGGCGCTGAATGGTGTTGCGGTTGCAAACATTGCCCAGTTTGGCGGCCGCTACCGGGAACAGCCAATTTACGTTGCCAATCACATTCCTCCCCATTTTGAAAAAGTGCCCCACCTGATGGATCAATGCCTGTCAATGGTCCATGAGAACTGGACGATCATTAATCATCCAACATACCTAGCAGCATATGTACTTTGGCGCATGAACTGGATACATCCTTTCATTGAAGGTAATGGCCGAACTGCACGGGCGGCTTGCTATTATCTCCTTTGCATGAAGCACGGAAGGCTTCTTCCGGGGCAAAAGATTGTTCCCGAGCGAATTCGGGATAATCGCCAACCGTATTACGAAGCGCTACGGGCCGCGGATGTCAAGTGGAGTGAAGGCCAGCTTGACGTTTCGGCACTTGCTGAATACCTCGAAGAATTGCTTGAGGCGCAATTGATTGATGATTAGTTAGAGCGGTTGATCGAAATCTCCATATCGGCGAAGCGCAACGCTGCTACGCCATTGCATAAAGTTCCGATTTCAATCGGATCAAACGCTATACGTGACCTGATAGTACGTACCAATCGCTGTTCGTTCTGCCTCAATTCACCGGGAAAGTCTCCAAATCATCATTTGTAGAGGAGTAATGTCGATGCGTCTCGTTGTGGCAATCTGTGCCTTGTATTGCCTTGCGCTCCCCGCCCTCGCCGATCCCCCCGCGCCCCTCTTCGCGGGCGTCGCCAGGTCGGACATCTCCCGCGCCGAAGAGGGGCTGCGCATCAACGATCCGGTCTACGCGAAGGCCCTGGTCCTCCAGCAGGCCGATGTGACCGTCGCCATTGTCGCGATGGACGTCACCGCCATCGGCGGAATCGGCGAAGTGACGGACGCCTTCCTGCCGGAGCTGCGCGCGCGCATCGAGGCGGAGCTGGGCATCCCGCCGCTCCACGTGCTGGTCAACGCCTCCCACAACCACCCCCCGCACAATTTCCTGTGCTCCCACGAGGAGCAGGTCGCCCGCGCGTTCGACGCGGTCAAGCGGGCGCACGGCGCCATGGAGCCCGTCACGGCGGGCGCGGGCGCGGGCCACGAGGACCGCATCTCGATGAACCGCACGTTGCGCCTGAAGGACGGCACGGGCTGGACCATCCGCCACAGCAACCCCTCCCCGCCGGATGAGGTCGTCGAGAGCGTGGGGCCGATCGACCCGGAAATCGGCGTGCTCCGGCTGGACCGACAGGACAGCTCCCCGCTGGCCGTGCTCTACAACTTCGCGTGCCACCCCTACGTCACCGTCCCCGAGGGCGGCGTCACCTCCGACTACCCCGGCTTCGCCTCGGAGGTCATCGAGGACAACCTGCCGGGCGCCATGGCGATCTTTATCCAGGGCGCGGGCGGCGACATCACCCCGATCCTCTACAAGGACGTCAACCGCGCGCGCGACTCGGCGCCGGAGGGGCGCATCCTCGGCCTGTCCACGCTGAAGGCCGCCCGCGCCATCGCCACCAGCCCCGCGGAGCTGCGGGTGATCAATGAACCGCTGCGCCTGCCCCGAAAGGACGACTTCGACGCGCGCGTGGCCGAACTGGAGGCGGATCAGGCCCGGCTTCTCGCCTCGCTTCGCGGCACGAGCCTGAACCTGAAGACCTTTGTGCCGCTGTATATCAAGCACCTGATGGACCCGGAGCAGCCGCTGGACTACAAGTACCGCTACCTCCAGTCGGAATCCATCGGCGCCGATGAGTTCACCCTGATCGACCAGCAGAACCGCGCGCACCTGGACAAGTACATCCGAAACATCCGCGCCATGGAGCAGCTCGCACGCATTCAGGACAAGATCGCCACCCTCCGGCGCCACCAGAAGATCAACGCCGACTCCGGCGAGGAAACCGTCGCGACGGAGGTCATGGGCGTTCGGATCGGGGATTTTGTGCTGGTGTCCTCGCCGACCGAAATGCTCACGGCCGTCGGCCTCAACGTGAAGAACGCCTCCCCCTTTGACCATACCTTCATCGCCGCCTACTCCAACGGCTACATCCACTACGGCCCCCCCGCCTCGGAGTACCCCATGGGCGGCTACGAAGTCGTCGAGTGCCTCCTGGCGCCCGACTGGCAGGCGCTCTACGAGGAAAAGGCGGCCAACGTCCTGAAGGCGCTGGAGTAACCCCATGCGACGCAAACGCCGGCGGAAGACCCACCGCGAATCGCCCTTCGAAAACAAGGCCGGCCAATCCCCCGGCACCGCCATCTTCATCGGCGAGCGAAAACAGGATGAGACGCACCTCGAAGTGATGCGCTATTCGGCCGACCGCGTGGAGGAAATCCGGGACGCCACCCTGGCCGATTGCCGACCGCCGGACAATGGCGCCGACGTCGTCTGGGTCAATGTATTCGGCATCCACGACGTCGAACTCATCGGCGCGCTCGGCGATCGCTTCCAGATCCACCCGCTCACCCTCGAGGACATCGTCAACACCTCGCAGCGCCCGAAGACCGAAGAGTTCGACGACTACTTCTTCGTCGTGCTGAAGATGCTCAACTACATCCCGGATCACCGCGATATCGAAATCGAGACCATGAGCCTCATCCTCGGCCGCAATTTCGTGCTCTCCTTCCAGGAACGCCAGGGCGATGACTTCGAGCCCGCCCGCGAGCGGATACGCACCGGAAAGGGCCGCATCCGCCGGATGGCCGCGGACTACCTGGCCTACGCCCTCATGGACGCCGTGGTCGACGGATACTTCGTGGCGCTGGAGCAAATCGGCGACCACATCGAGATCATCGAAGACGAAATCGTCACCGCGCCCGCCCCTAGACACATGCAGGAAATTCACCGCCTCAAGCGCGAAATCCTCTTCATTCGCAAGTCCGTCTGGCCGCTCCGCGAAGAGGTCTCTTCGCTTTTGAAGACGGATTCCCCCCTCATCCGGAACGAAACCCGCGTCTACCTGCGCGACGTCTACGACCACACCATCCGCGTGATCGACATGGTCGAGACCTGCCGCGACATCCTCAGCAGCATGCACGACACCTACCTCACCAGCGTGAGCAACCGGATGAACGAGGTCATGAAGGTGCTCACCATCATCGCCACCATCTTCATTCCGCTCACGTTTGTCGTGGGCGTCTACGGCATGAACTTCCAGCACATGCCCGAGCTCGCCTGGCGCTGGGGCTATTTCGGCGTCTGGAGCTTCATGCTCGCGCTATCCGCCGGCATGATCCTCTACTTCCGCAAACGCGGCTGGCTGGGATGACTTTGAGGGACTCAGACATTCCTGTCTGAGAAAAATCAAGGCTGCAGACGCTCCGGGCGAACCCATCCCGTCGAAGCAGGCACACGCGATGCGCACCCTCCCGATCCGCCATTCCGCCGAATGTCCAACGCGGCTTCAGTCCGCCAGCGGCCGCACCCACACATTCCGGAAATTCACCGGATTCCCGTGATCCTGAAACTGGATCGGGCCCGTATCGCCATGGGGCACGTACTCGCTGATGGAGCTGCCGCCCTCCCAGCCCGTGCCGCCCGTCAGCTCCACGTGATCGTGGACCAGCACGCCGTTGTGCAGCACCGTAAACGTCGCCCGCTTCACCACCTTGTCCCCCTCGAAGATCGGACGGTGAAAAATAATGTCGTAGCTCTGCCACTCGCCCGGCTTGCGGCACGCGTTCACCAGCGGGATGTGCCGCCCGTACAGCGCCGCGCACTGCCCGTCCGGGTACGTCGTGTTGTTGTACGAATCCAGCACCTGGATCTCGTACTGGCCCATCAGAAACACGCCGCTGTTCCCCCGGCCCTGTCCATCGCCCTCCACCTGCGCCGGCGTCTGAAACTCCACGTGCAGCTGCACCGAACCAAATTCCTGCTTCGACTGGATGTAGCCCGAGCCTTCCGTCGGCTGCATCGCCCCATCCTTCAGGATCCACTTCGTCGGCGTCCCATCCGTCGCCGTCCAGTTGTCCAGGCTCGTCCCGTCAAACAGCACGATCGCGTCCGAAGGAGCCGCGGCAATGAAATCGCCCGCGGGCGCCGGCCCCGGATCCACCACCTTCGGCTGCGGCACAATCGCGGGATCGTCCTCGTGCACCATGATCCCGTCGATCGTCATGTACTTCACCTCCTTCAGCTCGCCCTGGTCGTTCACCTCCATCTTCGTCCAGCGTTTTACTTCCGGTTTGTCGAAATCGGCGTGGGCGGCGAAGGCGCTCATCAGTACGGCGCCACAGGCGGCAAAAACAACGGGCTTACGCATAATCTCAGGATCTCCCTGGTTGGCAATCGACTTCTGGGAATGCTCCGCTAACCTTAATACACGCGCGCACTAGAGCGCAACAGGGGGAGTGCATCGGGCTGGCAAAGACGCCAAACGCTGGAACCAAGGCGCCAAACCAGCCCGAGGCTGTGCCCGAAAAAGCTGCTCCGTAATTTCAAAAGGAGCCACGGGCGCCACGTTCAAGCTCCGCGGCTCCGCCGCGAAGGCTTGAGCGTGCGAGACTCCAGTAGAGCCCCAACAGTCAGGGGCAGTGTTTCATCCTTAACGGGTGACGCAACGCGTCATGAAAGACTGCGCTGAAAAACTAGGGACCCCACCCATATTGGCCAGACAGGCCTCCACCGCTCATTGACAGTTGAAATCCGTTCATCTGGCCTCGGGCGCCTCCTTGAGCTCGATGAACGATCTGCCCCAGGGCGGCACGCTGACCCAGGTCCTCAGCGCGGACACGGCCCTCACCAACGCGAGCACGGACATCGGCTTCGGCGTGGGCGAAAGGGCGGACTACCTCTTCGACGATGTCCGCTTCTTCGACCCCACGGCCACCGGCGAGCAATCCACCATCGGCCGGCGCTACGCCTACGACGCCCGGGGCCGCCGCGTGGCGGAGACCACCTTCGAGGACGGCGTCGCGGAGACCACCTACTTCGTCTACGACGGCCACCGCGTCATCGAGGAGCTCGACGGCGACGGCAACGTCACCGCGAGCTACGTCTACGGCCAATACATCGACGAAGTCCTGCAGATGCGCCGCGACACCGACCCCGGCGCGGCGGGGATGGAGGACCACTACTACCTCCACGACGACCTCTTCAACGTCGTCGGCCTGACCGACGCGTCGGGCGCGCTCCGGGAGCGCTACGAATACGCCGACTACGGCATGCCCGCCGTCTACGACGCCGCCAACAACCCCCTCGCCGCCTCGGCCTTCCAGAACGCCTACCTCTTCAACGGCCGCCGCTTCGACGCCGGCACCGGCCTCTACTACTACCGCACCCGCTACATGGACCCGGACCTCGGCCGCTTCATCTCCCGCGACACCATCGGGCTCTGGGGGGATGCGAACAACCTGGGAAACCCCTATTCCTACGTGGGGAATAACCCCTGGTCGCGCCTGGATCCGTTTGGGGAACAAGAGTTTCATCAGTCATTCGGCGAGACCGCGCGCGCAGTCTTCGGCTTTTTCGGCGACGCTCATGAAACGGCAGTTGCGGGGCCGCTGAGGGAGGTTCACACCAGTCCGGGACCAATCGCGGCCGCGTTTTACAACGAAATCCTGATGGTAGAGCCGTATGGCGACCTTGACCTCTACACGCAGGGAAACAATGCTGCCTATGCGGGAACACAAATTGTCCTCGTCGTATCCCCAACAAAAGTCTTCAAGGTCATCAAAGGGACGGCAAGAGCAATAGCAGGAGCTACCCGGGGGATTCGTGGCACGCGAACCGTTGTCATGATGGTGGATGGTGCCGATGAGGCAGCCAATCTGGCTCGACAGTTGGCAGGTAGTAGCGATGAAATATATGTTACCCTGAACAACGGGAATGTGATTGGCGATATCTCCAGGATCTCCAAGCCGAAGCACGCGCCCGTCATAGATAAGTGGGTAAAGAAAGGTGGCAAGGTTAGGCAGCATGCCGACGGAACTGTTGAATACATAGATGGCTATGGAAACTCTGTCCTCTACAGAAATGGGTATCCTGATTTCAAGGCTTCCGGTCATGTAACTGAGGAAGTCAAAATTACGGATATGCAAGGGGATTACACTACAGACTTTGCAAAGGCAAACGCGCAGTCGGGAAAACCGCTGGAACCGTGGGAGACTTGGCATCACCATGAAGACATGACGACTATGCAAAGAATGTCGGCTAGTGTAAATGCTAGATTTACACACTCGGGTGGAGCATCTAAAGCCAGAATAGAGCGTATAAATAATGCACTACGGGATAAGTAATATTACGAAAGAAACGTCGAGTGAGATTTGCTAAACTGCATGGCATGCATCAAGAAGTCCTTCCGCCGGCATTGGATGCAGATATCGCCAAACTTGAGTCGGACATTGGTTTCCCATTACCCGCCGATTATAAGGCCTTCTTAAGGGACATGAACGGAGCTCAGGCACTTGATCGCTGTTTCTACGTTCGAGGCCTAAAGCAAGACATTGCATTGCATATTCTTCTTGGAGTACATCCGGGGCGCAATTGGGCTGATCTCTTTTCTTCGTGGGATGAATTCAACGAAGATCTTCCAGAGAACGCACTCATTATTGGCCTCGACCCCGGCGCAAACTTTCTTGTCCTATTACTAGATGGGAACGCAGACGGGGTGTACTACTGGGATCACAAGCACTTCTTTCCTCAATCCTCTGATCTGCAGAACATGTACTTCGTTTCCGAATCATTTTCATTCTTTATAGATGAGCTAAAGCCACTTCTGAAAATGTAAGGCTGATTGTACCGGTCTCGCAATCACCTGAACCCACGCTCTATCTCAGGTTAGGCAAAAACTTACACATTCCGACAGCGAGACCTACACGCTGGAGCCGGCGGGCAACCGCACGGCCACTTCGGCGGGCGCATTGTCCGGGGCAACGTCCCCCAGGATCTGGAGACCTTCAGCTTCTCCTACCAGTCCCTCCTGGATGTGGAGGACCTGGACGGGGACCCGGATACAGAGGACGAGTACGGGCCGGAGTACTATGGGCTCGCGCTGATGAAGGTGTTCCAGCAGGCGCCCGTTCCGCCGGCGGAAGTGGGGGAGTACGAGTACGTGGCGCTGGTGGTGACGCCGAACGCGATCAGCCTGCGCGAGTGGGACGCGGATGAGGTCACCGTGCTGGATACGGCGGGCGCGGTGAGCGAGGCGGGCGTCTGGTACGACATCGCCATCGCCATCGACGGCGCCACACTCACCGTCAGCCGGGGGCCCCGGGGCGGCACGCTGACCCAGGTCCTCAGCGCGGACACGACCCTCACCAACGCGAGCACGGACATCGGCTTCGGCGTGGGCGAAAAGGCGGACTACCTCTTCGACGATGTCCGTTTCTTCGACCCCACGGCCAC
The DNA here is from genome assembly GCA_019637335.1 of Candidatus Hydrogenedentota bacterium. NCBI lineage: Bacteria > Pseudomonadati > Candidatus Hydrogenedentota > Candidatus Hydrogenedentota bacterium. The sequence goes on from JAHBVV010000015.1 coordinate 115,520, forward strand.
CGGCGAGCAATCCACCATCGGCCGGCGCTACGCCTACGACGCCCGGGGCCGCCGCGTGGCCGAGACCACCTTCGAGGACGGCGTCGCGGAGACCACCTACTTCGTCTACGACGGCCACCGCGTCATCGAGGAGCTCGACGGCAATGGCAACGTCACCGCGAGCTACGTCTACGGCCAATACATCGACGAAGTCCTGCAGATGCGCCGCGACACCGACCCCGGCGCCGCGGGGATGGAGGACCACTACTACCTCCACGACGACCTCTTCAACGTCGTCGGCCTGGCCGACGCCTCGGGCGCGCTCCGCGAGCGCTACGAATACGCCGACTACGGCGCGCCCACCATCTACACCGGCGACGGCACCGCCACGCGGACCGAATCCGCCTACGGCAACCCCTTCCTCTTACAGAAAGCCTGTACCCGACCCCCCTACCGCTTCTCCACCGGTGCCCCCGGCTTTTCCTCATTCTTCATGCACGCGATCACCACGTCCACCAACTCGCCCGGAGCCGCGCCGCCAAGGCGTTCCAGGATGTCATCCCGCGCCGCAAACCCAAGTTCGTCGGCGGCGATGCTGATGTCGTCCGCCAGGCCGGGGTCCATCCACGGAGTCGGGTCGGTGAGGCCCTTTTCCTCGATGTACTCCCGCAGGTACTTCGCCGCACGGCGCGCCGTCACCATCAGGTGATCCGCCGTTTCGTCAAGGTCGCAGCCAGCGGCAAACAGCCGGAACGCCTCCGCCTGGATGCGGCCCCCCCGGCCCTGTTTAGACTTCGGCGCCCGCCCAGCCCCAGCGCCGGCGAACTCGCGTATCACCGGCAGGAAACGAGCGGCATAGTCGGCGCACTTCCGCTCGCCGACCCCGCTCACCTGGAGGAACTCCACTTCGTTTTTCGGCTTCTTCCGCGCCATGTCGCGCAGGGCCGCGTCCCCAAACACCGCGAAGGCGGGCCCGCCGTTCTCCTGCGCAATTTCGCGACGGAGCGCGCGCAGCCGCTCGAAAAGCTTCTTGTCCACGCCGTCCCACGACTTCGCGGCCGCGGCGGAAGCCCGGCGGGGGGCGCGGGCCGTCTCCGCGGGCGCGAGCAGGCGCGGGGTCTCCTCACCGCGCAGGACCTGCCGCCCCCGCGCGGTGACCTGGAGGATATTGTACTCCCCGGTCTTTTCCAGGTACCCCTGGGACGCCAGCTGCTCGATCCAGTTGCGGATGGTCCGGCCGTCGTGCTCCGCCAGAATCCCGAAGGTGCTAAGCTGATCGTGTCCCTTCTCCACCACGCGGTGCTCCCGCGCCCCCTGCAGGATCAACGTCGTGTAGCTCGGGCCCGCGACGGGGCCGAGCCGCGCGGCGCAGGAGAGGATCTTCTGCGCCACCACCAGCGCGTCCTTCACGAGGTCCGCATTGCCCAGGCACAGGTCGCAGGCGCCGCAGTTGGGCTTGTCGATCTTCTCGCCAAAGTACTCCATCAGCACGCGGTGGCGGCACGCGACCGCCGTGCAATAGTTGTACATGTCGTGGAGTTTGGCCTGGGCGATGCGCATTGCTTCGCTGTCCAGATCCTTCAGCAGGAAGTTCCACAGGTTGAAGTCGCTGCCGGAATAGAGCAGCAGGCATTCCGCCTCCAGGCCATCCCGGCCCGCGCGCCCGCTTTCCTGCTGGTAGTGCTCGATGGTCTTGGGCATGCCGGTGTGGATGACGTAGCGCACGTCGGGCTTGTCGATCCCCATGCCGAACGCCACCGTCGCCACGATGAGTTCCGCGCCCTCCCGCGAAAAGGCCTCCTGGTTCCGCTGCCGCTCCTCCGGACTCATCCCCGCATGGTAGGGCAGGGCCTTGTGGCCGCGATCCGTCAGCGCCGCCGCCAGCTCCTCCACCTTCTTGCGCGTGATGCAGTAAATGACGCCCGATTCGCCCCGGCGCCGCTCCACAACCTCCATCACCTGCGCCAGCTCGTTGGTGCGGCGCTCGGCGGCGTAGATCAGGTTCGGGCGGTCGGCCGAAGCCACCATGATCTCCGGATCGCGCAGTTTGAGCGCCGCGCAGATGTCCTGGCGCACGTGTGGCGTCGCGGTGGCGGTGTAGGCGTGAAAGGCCACCTCCGGAAAGGCCTCCCGCAGGCTCTCCAGCGCCCGGTACTCCGGCCGGAAATCGTGGCCCCACTGGCTGATGCAGTGGGCCTCGTCAATCGCGATAAACGAGATCGGCCGCTTCTTGAGGTACGCAATGAAATCCGGCTTCACCGCCCGCTCGGGAGCCACATACAGCAGTTTCACCGCCCCCGACTGGATGGCCTCGTGGGTCTCGCGGCGCTCCCGCGCGGTCAGGCTGCTGTTGATGCACGCCGCGCCCGCCCCCACCGCCCGAAGGCTGTCCACCTGATCCTTCATCAGCGAAATCAGCGGCGAAACGACCACCGCCATCCCGTCGCGGGCCAGGGCCGGCGCCTGGTAGCACAGGGACTTGCCCCCGCCCGTGGGCAGCACCACAAGCGAATCGCGCCCCGCCATGATGCACTCCATGGCGCTGGACTGGAAGGGCCGCAACGCGTCATAGCCCCAGACGCGGCGTACAATTTCGGAGAGCTTGCCGTCAGGCATGCGCGGAGTGTACCACAGCGCTCCGCAACGCGTCGATAGAACGACGCCCCACAATCTCGCCGATGGTCCGCCGTGGCGGAAATGTCCGCGATCCTGCGATTCAGGCTATTCTTGACCGAAACACGCATTCACACCGGTGGCTGCTTCATCCCGCCCATGTGTTACGGCTTCGGGTATCGTTTCAGAATTTGAAGCCAACTCCAATTCCGAGCGCGTTGGCGCCGGAATTGTGGCTGCCGAGGCTCGCATTCGAGATGTGCTGGTAGTGCACCTGGACGTGCCAGTCGGACTTGAACGCGTAGCCCACACCGATATTGCTCAGGAAATTGAGGTTGGAATTATTCCCGTTGAATTTGCCGGCATGCACAAGCGCCGTAATACCGGCTTCCGCAAACCAGCCCCGGTACTCGTCTTTCACCTGGTAAATTCGCCCTGAGAGCCCGATACCCCCGCCCCAGACGGTGTCGCCGTCCTCGTGATCGTTGTCGCCGAACCAGCGCTGGAAAAGATCGCGGTCGCGATGCTCATCCTGGGTGTACACGAAGAGGGGCAGAAGGCGGAGGCCCAGGGTCGTGCGGCTGGTCGCCGGCACTTCGTACTCCGCGACGACGTTCAGGCTGTAATCCCCGGAGCGGTCCCGGCTTCCCTGGTGAACGCCAAAATCATTGTTGAGTTCGAGGCGCCAGCGGCCCGCGTCAAAATCCAGGCCGGCCTGGGCGGTCTGGCACCAGGCGGCCAGAAAAAAGGCCGCCGCCAGCGACGTTGCATTAACACACTTCAGGAAATTCATGGCGTTCAGACTCCCCGGGACCATTCCGGCCCGATTGCTACCCGTTACGCCGCGCGCGGGAGGCGCGGCGCCCTCAACTATTGCGCTGCCCTGGCGGCGCGCGTGCGATGTCAAACGCGGCCGCTAGGCCATGGTTACGTAATAGGCGAGCACACCATCGTTGAAGTAATGCTTGTCGATATCCAGATAGCACGACCCGCGGAGGTTGTAAACCCGGCCCACGAGGCGATTATCCGCGAAAAAGCCCTTGCTTCTCAACTGCAGCAGCGCCCGCTCCGGTTGCAGGGACTCGATCTCCACCTCCAGATCGCTCAGCGTGATGGGGCGCCGGAGCAGGGCAACCTCTTTTTCGCAACGGAAAACGCGGGCCCGGGAGGGAAGCGCGCCGCCGATCCGGAAGCTCTTCCCGCCGCCCCCGGCCACCACGCGAATTACCTCGCCGGAAGTCGCGTCGGTAATGTTCCACCAACGGTGGCTCGGGTCGGCCTCGACCGTGTAGCCGCTCGTGTCGTGATTGTCGGTCAGGCTGAAAAGCGTGCCACGGGCATGGGCGGGGTGCCGGAGTAGAATGTGGTCCGCAAAGGGGTCGGGAAAATCCTGTGCCGATTCCCGGGCGTCGGGCACGCCGTGCGCGGCCGCGAGCACCCGGCGCGCGCGTAGCTCGGCCACAAAGGCGCGTATCGTGAACACCACAATGCCGAAGACAATCAGCGCCACAAACGCAATCGCGCCATAGCGCAGCCAGTCGGGCTTGTCGAAATAGACGCCGACGAAAATGGCGCCGAGCGCTTCCGCAATGCACACAAGATAGGCCGTTATCAGACCCATGGTGAGCGAGTTGTTCGTTCGCGGCAGGTTGTGGTAGCAAACGGCCCGCTCGTAGTCCGACAGGTGATCGTGGGATTCGGGCTGTACCGTCATGGCGTCACTTTCCGGCCTGGGCGGCCGCTCCGGAGGTTAGAGCGCGGCGGCGTCGGCCACTATCTCGCGGGCGATCGTTTCCAGCAAGTCCGACAGGGACAGCACCACACCGCCGGGCGTCGCGGAAACCGCGGGCCCCCGCGCGGTGTACGTTTTCGCCAGCGCGGGCGTCGAGTAGTGGCTCGCGCTCGCCTCGCGTATCTCCACCGCCAGCCGTACGTGCGCTTCCGCGCCGCCGGGGCTGTCCACCTGCTCAAAAGCCTGCAGCACACCCGAGATCACGTAGGAGCGGCGCTCCGGATCGGTGGGGCCAAACTCCGCCGACAGCTTCTCCGCAAGCAGCTCGTCGAGGCTGGCCGCCCATTGCGCGGCGGCGTAGTACTCCACTTCCGTCGGGCTCTTCTTAATGAGAATGCGCTTGTTCTGCAGCGGCTCCGCCACGCGAAGACGCTTCACCGCGATGTTCACCGGGCTCCCGGCCTGGGCCGAGGGGGCCATGTTCAGGGTGTAGAGGTCCGGGCCGCCCGATGTTACACAACCGGCGGCGATGGCCCCGAAAAGGGCCAGGAACATGATCTGCTTCATAGTTTCTCCTACCTCGGGCGCGCGCCCGGCGTCCGGGCCCGCCGGACCCCGCGCCACGGCGCCTGCCCTTACTTTCGCCCGCTCTCCGGGCGCCCGAAGAGCACCGACTGCGGGTGAGATTTCAGTTCTTCCAGCAGCACGTTCAGGCTCTGGATGGTGTTGCCCAGATCGCCAACGAGATCCTCGATCGCCGGGCGGTTGAAGTGCACCAGGTCGCGGGTTTCCCCGGTCAGGTCCTTCACCTGCGCCAGCGTCTGTTCGAGGGTGACCAGGAGCGTCTCCAGATCCTTGCTTACCGTGCCCGTGATTTCGTTAAGATTCTTGATTATTCCATCGATATTCGCCTTGTTGTCCGTGACCGTCCGGGCGACGCCGTCCAGCGCGCGCGTGGCCGACTCCTGCAGCGGCGGCACCTTGTCCAGGATCGTCTCGATCTGCCGGTCGTACCCGTCCAGCATGGAATCGACGCTGGCGATCACATTCTCCACGTTGGCGGGATCCGGGCCGCCCCCGGCGGCCTTCGCCTTCGCCTCCTCGACGCCGAGCAGGTCGCGGACGTCGCCGGTGATCCGGGAAACGCTGGCGAACTCCTTGCCGCCCGACGCCTCGGTCTCGATGGCGGCCTCCACGCCGAGGAGCCTGCGGAGATCCTCGGCGAGCAGCGCCACGTTGATGGCCTCGCCGCCTTCGGCCTGCGCCTTTTCAATCGCCTTCTTCACGCCAAGAAAGGCGCGCACATCGGCGGCGATCCGCTCGATACTCGCCATTTCATCCCCGCCGGCGGCCTCCGCCTTTTTCGCGGCCTCCACGCCAAGGAAGTCGCGCACGTCGGCGATGAGCTGCTCGCTCCCGCCCACCAGGCCGTCCACGTCCGGGATGTCGATGAATCCGTAGCCGCTGTTGACGACCTGCATGTCGCCGCCATCGGGAAGCAGCGCCGCGTCGGGCGTGCCCGTGGAGATTTCGAGGTGCTTCTCCGATGTGAGGCCGACCTGTTCGATCGTCGCGATGCTTGATGCGTTTACCGGCGCGCGCGGATCCACGCGGGCCTCAACCAGGATCCGGGACTGGTCATCGGGATCGTAGGTGACCGCCGCCACACGGCCCACTTCCACGCCGCCGAATCGCACCAGGGCGTTGTTCCCCAGGCCGACCGTGCTCGTGAAGCGCGCATACAGCACCTTGCGTTCCGGCTCGGGCTGCAAGCGCTCGATCACGACGACAAACGCCACCGCCACGGCCAGGCTGATGATCACCATCAGGCCCGCGGTAATCTCCGTCTGGGTGAAACTATACTTTTTTACGGCCATGGCCTCCTTGCTCCACTTCTACGCCGCGGCGGCCCAACGGCGCGCACGCGTGGCAATTCCGTTACGGCGGCTGCCCGCGCCGCTAGTCCGCACCTGTCAGGGATTGGAGGTACTTCGCGGTATCCTCCCCTTCCGCATCGGGGCGCCGCGCGAAAAACTGCTCTATAAATGGATGATCGATATTCTGAATGTCGTCCAGCGTGCCCAGCCCGATCACCTTGCCCTTGTCGAGCATCACGATGCGGTCCGCGATCAGCTTGACGCTTTCCATCTCGTGCGTGACGACCACGCTGGTCAAATTGAACGTGCTCTGCATCTTCCGGATAAGCATGTCCAGGCCCGCGCCGACAATCGGGTCGAGGCCGGCGGAGGGCTCGTCATAAAAAATGATGTCGGGGTCCATCGCCATCGCGCGGGCGAGCCCGGCCCGCTTTTTCATGCCGCCGCTGAGCTCGGCGGGCATGAAGCCTTCAAACCCCCCGAGCCCGACCAGCTGCAGCTTGATCTTCGTCATGATATCGATGGTCGAGGGATCGAGCTTCGTGTGCTCCCGGAGCGGCAGCGCCACGTTGTCGCCCACCGTCATCGAGTTGAACAGCGCGGAACCCTGGAAACACATCCCCATGCGCTTCCGGACTTCGATGCGCTCCTCGTCGGTCATCCTGGTGAAGTCCTGGCCGTTGAAGAGGATCTGGCCCGAGTGCGGGCGCATCAGCCCGACAAGATTGCGCAGGAGCGTGCTCTTGCCACAGCCGGAGCCGCCGAGAATCACAAACACCTCGCCGCGCCGCACGGTGATATTGACGCCGTCCAGCACGGTGCGCTCGCCGTATTTCACGCGCAGGTCGCGTACTTCGAGTATGTTGTCGGGTTTCGTATCCATGAGCCTACTGGGAGAAGAACAGCGCGGTCCAGATGAGGTCCACGACGATGATAATCAGGATCGAAGTTACAACGGAGGATGTTGTTTGCCGGCCAACGCCCTCCGCGCCGCCCTCGACCTGGAAGCCGCGGAAAACGCCGACCCAGCAAATGGTGACGGCGAAGAAGAAACTCTTAATAAGACCCGAAATCAGGTCCATCCGCGTCAGCGCGCTGGCGGTCTGGTTGTAGTACACCATCGGGTCGACGCCGACCAGCACAACGCCGGCAAAGGCCCCGCCGAGGATCATGATCAGCATGGCGAGCACGGTAACGCAGGGTACGGCGAAAAGCATGGCCAGGAACTTGGGAACGACGAGGAATTTCGTCGGGTTCAGGCCCATCACGTTGAGCGCGTCAATTTCCTCGGCCACCTTCATGGTGCCGATTTCGGCGGTGATGGCGGAGCCGCAACGGCCGGTGATGAGGATCGCGGTCATGAGCGGCGCGAGCTCGCGAAGCGCCGAAATGCCGACGAGGTTGGCGATAAGCTGCGTGGCGCCCCATTTCTGGAGCGTGTAGGCCCCCTGCAGCGCCATGATCACCCCGATCAGCGCGCAGATGAGCCCCACAATCGGAAGCGATCGCACGCCGAACTCGACGAAATGCTCGACCGTGCTCCGGATACGCAGGCCCTTGCCCCGCAGAGGCTGCCAGAAAACCCAGTTGAGGGTGTCCACCATCAGGACGCAAACCGTGGAGGCCGCGTAAAGGGCGTTCAGCGTGGAACGGCCGGTATTTCCGAGCAGGGCAGACATCCGCGGCTACAACTGCTCCACGATTGGAAACACGGAGTCGAGCCGGGAAAGCTGCAGGACCTTCAGCACCGGCTGGGACGGCGCGACCAGCGCGAAGGAATCCGCGCCGCCCGCGGCCTGGAGTCCCTCCACCAGCGTCGCCACGCCCGAGGAATCCATATAGCCGACGTCCCGCAGGTCTATGCCGACCTTCCGCGTCTTGGCCTTGCAAGCCTTCAGAATGGCCTCGCGCAATTGCGGCGAGGAGTACAGGTCGATCTCGCCCTTCGCGGCGACAATGCAATTGCCGTCCTGTTCGGTCTGATTCAGTTCAAGCGCCATGCAATATTACCTTTTATAATGTCGCGGCCGGCTGGGCCCGGGCCTCCGGAAAAGGCCCGCCCGGGCCAAACTGCCCGATACGGTCTGGATAGCCCCGCGCCGCCCCACACGGCGCGCCTGGCCGACTTGTTGGCCGGTATCCGTATGTTACACTTTTCGCAGTCGCATTACGACGGTGTTGCCCGCCGCCGCGCCCGGCGTGAATTCGACGTCATCAAAAACATTGTAAATCAGGTGCATTCCCAGGCCGCCCGGCGTGAGGGCCTCGGCGATGATGTCCTCCTCCGATTTGCGCCGCACGCGCTCGTAGGGGGCCGGAACGCCATCGTCATGCAATACAAGCTCTATCCATCCATCCCGCGAATCCAGCGAAAGTTCCAGCGGGCGATCATCCGCCCCCCGGTACGCGTGCCGGATCGAATTCGTGCAGGCCTCGTCCACCGCCAGGACTATCTCCTGCACGCGGTCTTCCGCAACGCCCTGATTCAACAGGTAGCTGCGCACCATCGCGCGCACATCGCAAAGGAGGCGCGGCGCGGAACGGAACACTATCGATAAGTCCTTACCTTCCACCGGCATACCTCAAGGCCATCATCGTGCAATCGTCATGCGGCGCGGCCGGCGCCGTGTAACGTTGCACGTCCAGGATTACGGCATCGATCAGGGCGCGCGCGGGCTTCCCGAATTGCCGGGAAGCGCACCGCATCAGCCCCGCCTCCTCGTATTCCACCGGGGGCGATGGCGTGGCCCCCTCGATGAGGGTCGTCATGCTGCGCGCCTCCACGATGCCGTCCGTGTAGAGCAAGAGGGTGTCGCCCGGGTCGATAATGGCCCGGGTCTCCACCCACGGCCCCTCGGGCAGGATGCCCGCGGGCGGCCCCGTGGCGTCCCCAAAAGTGCTGACTTCCGTCCGGCCTACCCGGAGCACCGGGTGGTGGCCGGCGTTCGCACAAACCACGTGCCCGCTGGTCAAGTCGAGTGTCAGGTAGCACAGCGTGCAGAACATCCCCCGCTGGCTGCGCTTCACCAGCCCGCGGTTCAGCTCTTTGAGCACCTCGCCGGGCGCGTCCAGGTCCCGGGCGAGCAGGCGAAACTGCGCGAGCAATTGCGCCATGGTCAACGCCGCCGGGACGCCTTTTCCGCTCACATCGCCGATCAATATACCGATTTTGTCGCGGTTGGGGCGGACGTAATCATAAAAGTCGCCGCCAACCGTCTTCGCGGGGCGGGTTTCGCCGTAAACATCAAACCGGGGATCTTCCTGGGGCCACTCCTTGACCAGGAAGCCTTCCTGGATCGTCCACGCGGTCGCGAGATCCTGCTCGATGCGCTGCTTCTCCAGGATCTCCTGGTGCATATGCGCGTTTTCAAGCGCGAGGCCCGCGCTGTTGCCCACGGACGCCGCCAGCAGCAAGTCGTCGTGCGAGTAATTCTGGTCCTGGCGATCGGAGTCGATATACAGAATGCCCAGAATGCCGTGTTTGGCGCGCAACGGGACGCAGATGATCGATCGCAACTGCAAGGACATAATACTTTCGGACGCGTTCAACTCCATGTCGCTGTCCGTGTCCTGATAGAGCACGCTCTCCCCGTCGCGAATGACCCGGGAGGCCACCGTGCTGCTGATCTGGATGTCGCCAATGCGCGCCTGCTGCAGCTTGCCGTTGGCGATGCTGTGCACCGCGCCGCAGTGCGGGCAGGGGAGTAATTCGGCCGCGGGACCCGCCAGAAAGATGGCCCCGCGCTGCGCGTTAATCGCCTTGAGGGTCTTGGTGAGGACGCCATCCATCAGACTGCACGGCTCGTAGTTCGTCGCAATCTCGTTGGCGACCGAATACACCGCTTCCAGCAGCTTGGTCGTCTTGTTCGGCGCTTCCTGCTTCTGGACCTGCCCGTGGGCGTCCATGATGGTTTCGGTGAAAAGGCGGCTTTCCTCGCCGGTTCCGCCGCCGGATTCCGCGGGGCGCGACGCTTCGGCCCGGCCGTGGACCTCAAACCGGAGGGTCGTCTCACCAATCTGGATCGTGTCGCCGTTCTTCAGCTCGCCCGCGAGCATCTTGGCGCCGTTGACCAGCGTGCCGTTGGTGCTGCCCAGATCCTTCCAGATAAACCGGTCCGGGCGCGCCTTGATCTCCATGTGACGGCGGGACGCCGCGTTGTCTTCGATCATGAGGCCGCTATCCGCGGTTCGGCCGATGACAAGCGATTCCTCCACGGGGACCTTGCGCCCGTCGGTTTCGATTATGATATATCCCCGCAGCAACGGCGTCTCCTCGCAATATGAATCGAGCGGGCATTGTACCCCATTGCGCCGGGGATTTGAAATCGCGGCGGACGCCGCCACAGGCCCCGGAGCAATCACGCGCCGCACATGGGGCGCTCCCGAATGCCTGGAGTGGAAGTCCCGCCCGTTGCCGAATTCTCCCTCCCCAATACGCCTGGCGAGCCATCGGGCGACATCGTGGCGCGGGCGGCAGGCCCGCGAAGGTCCACCGCGCCCGCACCGTGCGCCGGCACAGGACCCCGGACGACCCCGCCATCACCATGGCGTTTTCGAGAAATCTCTCGCCAGGCGCCCTACGGGTTCGGCAGGCGCATGCGCAACATGGGATCTCCGAAGAGGTGGTAGATCTGCTCGTTGTAATCGGCCTGCGTCTCGTTCCAGCCCGTCGTGATGATCCGGTGCAATCGGAACTTAGCGTCCCGGAACGCCGCACCGAGGCGCACATGCGAGCCATACATGTGCCACGGAACCGCGCCGTGGGGGTAGTCCGGATACATGGCGGAGAACAACAAGGTGGAGAGCTCGTGGTTCTTGTCCGAGTCGCTCCCGCGGGACGCCGCGATACACGCGATCCCGCCGCCGTCCGCAAAGCGCACCACCGCCTCCGCAAAGCTCTCATCCCACGGCAAGGTAGCCGTATCGGGCGCGAGCGCGCCCGCGCCATCCCGCATGACGTCCGTCTCATTGTCGAAATAGCCGGAGCTGCAATTAATGCTCAGCACGATGGGATACCACCCGGTCGCCGGTACGCTCAACGCCACCAGATCGCCCCGCATCAGCCGGGGGTGCTGCCATCCGGCGGGCTCCCCGTGATCGCTGTGGAACACAATCCCGTCAATTCCGTCCCGCCAGTTGTTCTGCAGCTCCGCCGTCGACGGGTTCCACCCATACGCCAGCAGATCGGGAGCCAATATGCTCAGATCATGCAACAGGTGGGGCTCGATACCCGGGTAGCGCGCGTATCCATAGCGCACCGTCACCCCGCGAGCCGTCATGAATTCCCGCACCTGCTCCGGTGCAAGCATGAAGTCCCAGTCGTCGATGTGATCCTGCCAGCCCATCTCAAAGGTCAACCCCGCGCTTGACGTCTCCCGATAGTTGCGGGTGAGCCGCAGACTCGTATCGCTCGCGATGCTCGCCACCTGGTACCAGGGCGCCTCCTCCCGGCTGCCGCAGGTCTCGCAGTAGATCCGGATCCAGTCGTCCACAAGCAGCTCCGAACGAAACACGGTTCCCGCACCCGTTACCAGCGTACTGCCATTGCTCACCCTCAGTGTGCCGGTCAACACCGCATGCTCCCGCGGCACATCATGGAAGAACGCGTAGGTGGCCATGTGCGTCGGGTGGTCGCCCGCCGCCCCGCTCTCGTAACGCTCGATCTTGTCCACCACATCCTGAAGTTGGTCGGAGGTCGAAGTCGGCGGCTCCACCGAAATCCGCCCGAGCGCCACGTCGGGCACGTCATCGCCCCCCCGGAGCCGCGCGTAATACACATCCGTCCCCGCCTTGTTCACCGGATCGTCGCCCGGTTCCGGGTCCGCGTGCCCCCGCACGTTCATCCCCGCCCACGTGGGAAGATAATCCGTATCGCCGATCAGCAGAATCGCCGCAAGCGCATGCGGCTCGCTCCCATACACCGTCGGCAGCCGGTTGTCCCGGTCCGCCCCGGCAATGAAATCGCGAATGCTCAACGGCGTGGGGTACGAGGCTTCGCTCAAGACCGCAAGCCGGACCCGCGTCCCGTACTCCTGACGCAACCGCGCCAGCCGCCGCGCCCCCTTCGAAAACTCAGGCCGGGTTATGATCAACAGCTCGTAGCCCTCGTCCCAGAGAATCACGGAATCGAGCGGGGGCAATTGATTCACCAGGTCGGGCGCGCTTACCCGGCGCACGCTGTCCGGATTGATGAGCCGCCCCAGCATCCACGCGTCCGTGCTTTCCTCCCCCGATCCCGTGTAGTCGCCCAAAACCGTCGGGGCCTGCACACCCGCCACCAGATCGAAGGTCACCCACACCCGCATCGCCGTCGCCAAATGGGCCGTCCGCGCCGTCGGATCGTAGCGCACGGGAAAGACTCGAACCTCCAGAATCCGCAGATTCCCGGCTGTGTACTCCGCCGTCTCGTGGCGCATCGGCGGCCACGGCTGGCCGTTGGCATAAAAAGCCGCATCCATCGTGAAGTCCGGCCGAACCGACTCCGCCAGATTCGACTCCTCGAGGAAAGACGGCGGCTGGACCGGTATGGCGTGGATGTCCGGTATCTCCACCTCATCCTCCACCGCCACCGTCAGATCGTACGAAACCGCCGACTTTGTCTGTGGATCGATCGGCATCGCAATCATCAACGGATAGAATGGCAATCGCGGCATGCCCTCGAAGTCGGTATAGCCCGCCCCCTGCAACTGAAGCTGGTGATAGCGCCGCCCGTTCGCAGGAACAATGGCCGCCGCGACCCCCGGAAACGTGATACGCGCATCCACATAATCAAACGATGCCATCGAGTCCAGATCCGGAGCCACCTCGGCCGCATCTATCGGCAGATCCTCATTGAAGGGTTCACCTTCGCCTTCGCCTTCACCCTCGCCTTCGCCCTCGCCTTCACCCTCGCCTTCCCCCTCGCCTTCACCCTCGCCTTCACCCTCGCCCTCGCCCTCGCCTTCACCCTCGCCTTCACCCTCGCCTTCGCCCTCGCCCTCGCCTTCGCCTTCACCCTCGCCTTCACCCTCGCCCTCGCCCTCGCCCGTTACCGTGATGTACTTGTTCTTATCCTCGGCGTCCGAACCCACCGAGTTCCGGACCGACAGAGATACGCTGTAAACGCCGGCGCGCATGTACGTGTGCGCGGGATGCTGCTCCAAGCTGATTCCCCCATCGCCAAAACGCCACGACCAGGCCTCAATATCGGCGCTCCCCCGCGAAGACGAGTCCGAGAATTCCACCGTCAACGGTGCGGGACCGCTCGTCGGCGTCCCGCTGAAGGCCGCAGTCGGCCCCACCTGCGGGTTCAACGGACACGCCGTGAAGAACAGCAATTCCACCAGCAAGACGGAACAGAAGAAAGCGAGAGCACGGCGGGTGAGCATGGTTCCTCTCCCCAACACGGGCCCACGTGGAGCGGAGAGCGCGCCTTTCCTTTAGTCTCGCCCCAAAGCAGAAATTTGTCAACAGAATTCGCGGCCCCACTGCCCCCATCCCTCAGCAAAAGTCAAAAAAACGCGATCCTTCGATACGCATACTCCGCCCCCCCCGCAATATGGGATATTGATTCCATCTCCGGGGCCAATGCAATTCCTCCGAACACTAATCAATTCCCCCATCACCCGCCACCCGGCATTAAGAACAACCGCCCATCCCCGGCCCCCAGCGAAATCTGGATGCCCTCCATCGCCGGGCTGTCGTCGATAAGCGGAATCAATTCCCCGCTATACTTGTCCACCTCGCGGATCGCCTCGGTTGGCGAGTCAAAGGCAACCGTGGGCCACGCCGTGTAGGCGAAGTGGTAGTTGTTCAGCAGCACTGCGCGGCGACCGTCGTCATGCGCGAACGCCCCGACAAGCAGATCCAGCGGCGGATCTTCCGTGTCGCGCGTGAGATCTGTAATGGGCTGCCCCGCGAGTTTCTCGGAGGGGACGTCCCCCGCGCTTTCGTCCACGCGCACGTCCGCCGTGCTTCGCAGCTGCATGAGCACCGGACCCAGGCGCTTCAGTTCCGCGTTGATCCGCTGCGCCTCGTAATAGTGCCGCGTGCGACGCCCGTCCCGCTGGATAATCGCGCCGCCCTTGGGAAACTCTCCTCCCGCCGGCGTGTAGTAGCAGAAATACAGCACACCGCGCGCGCCGTATGCAAGCGACGTGTATATCTGCCAGCGCAACTGCCCCTCCGTGGGATCCGTATGCGGGCCGTAGGGCATCGTGTTGAAAAAATTCCAGAACGGGATCCCCGCCGCCTGCGACTGTTCCCGGAATATCTCCAGATTCTCCCGGTAGCGCTCCCGCGTGTCGCGCCCTGGGTGAAACAGCGGGTAATTGTCCATGCTCAACACTTCGGGCCGCACCGTCTCGATAAACAGCCGCACATGCTCCTCGTACGTCTCCGTACCGAGCTGCTCCGCGTCCGCATAGTTCGGAAACAGGTTGATGTACGGCAGCTTCCCAGGACGCGCCGCGCGCACCGCGTCCGCCCGTTCCCGCAGTTCTGGGAAGTCCCGCGCGTGGGGCTCGTCGCGCAGCGCATAGCCCCAAACCGCCGGTCCGTCGGCCAGATCCGCCGGGTCGCCGCGCCGGCCCGACGCGATCAGACCGAGACCATACTTCTCGCAGAGCGCCGCCTGCAACGCCGCCTCCGGACCGCCAAACCCGCCAATCACCAGCGTGAAGTGCGCCTCCGCAAGCTCCCGGTAGCGCTCGTCCGCCCGCTCGTCCAGCGGCGGATCGACCCACAGCCCGATGGCGAATTCCTCCTGAACGAACCGGGCGCTCTCGGCCCCCGCGCCCATCGCGAACAAGGCCGCCCAGAGAACGGCGGAATACACCCCTGTTTTCCACATAGCTCACATACTCCCATAAATGCCGATTCGCTGGGCTTCTCGCGGCCCGCCGCCGGCGCCAACCCCCTCACGCAAATCTAACCCGTATTTACCCCCATCCTCAAATATGCCTAATTCTCCCCCAACGCGCCGCGCGTAATCTTTTCCCAACTTGCCCTGCCAATCCGAGCGCCGCGCTGCGCCCGCAAGAATTTCACCGGAAGCGGCGCTGGAGGCGGGCGGGGAGGGATGTGTTCCGTATCTGGACTGTGCAAAACAAACCTTGGAGAAACGCAATGAAACGACGTGGATTCACCCTGATCGAACTGCTGGTGGTCATCGCGATCATCGGCATCCTGGCCGCCATTCTGCTCCCCGCACTGGCGCGCGCACGCGAGGCCGCCCGCCGCGCAAGCTGCCAGAACAACCTCAAGCAGATGGGGCTCGTGCTGAAAATGTACGCCAATGAGTCGCGGGGCAACCGTTTTCCACGGCTCGGATTGCAGGAAAACCTGGAGGCGAAGGAGTACCGCGACGACCCTTCCGGTACCGTGCCGTGGCAGGACTGGGATCTCGACGCCCAGAACATCCCCTCCGGAGTCGAGCTCTATCCGGAATACATGAGCGATGCCAGCATCATATTCTGCCCCTCGGACAGTGAAACCCCGGACGGGTACCTGGACTGCCCACAGGGCGACTGGTGCGAAGGCGCGGAAGGCAACCTGCCGCAGTCCCACCCCGCCTATGGATCAATTGCCCCGGGCGCCTTCGAAGACGCCAGCTACACCTACTGGCCGTGGGTCGCGGAAAACGTCGACGTCTTCGCAACCCTCGTCACCATCACCATGGGCAAGGAAGACTACGGCATGATGAACCTCGAAGGTGGCATCGGCGACTGGCTCGACGCCGGCTTCGGAACCACCCTCGAATCCTTCTACGCCGCGCTTGAATCCGACATCAGGGTGTCGAACTGGCCCGCCGCCCAGGTCGCCCAGCACGTGCTCGACTTCACCGGCATCAGCATCAACGTTACCGGCAACGGCGGATCGAGCACCATCCTCCGCACCCGCGAAGGCATCGAGCGCTTCCTGATCACCGATATCAACAACCCCGGCGCCTCCGCGCGCGCGCAGAGCGAAGTTCCCGTCATGTGGGACAACATCGGTTCCGGCGCCCTAGTGCCGCCGCCCGCCCCCTGGTTCAAGGAGGAAGGCCCCGATTCCTTCAACCACCTCCCCGGCGGCTGCAACATCCTCTACATGGACGGCCATGTGGAGTTCTCAAAGTATCCGAGCGACACCGACATCCCGACCAGCGTCCTCGCCGCCGCGATCGGTTTCAACTACTCCTCCTGGGACGACTGATCGCCCGCCGCGTTCCTCCGCCGCCGCGCTCCAGCATGGGGCGCGGCGGCGTACTCGTAGGACGCCACCCGCGCCGCTTCGCTACACTACACCCAGGAGAACCTCACCATGTTTACACGCACCCGAATACTACTCGTCGCCGCCACGATCGCCCTCGGCGCCGTCAACCACGCCCCCGCCAATGAAGACACCACCCTCACCCCCGCCCTCACCCTGACCAACCCCGATGTCCTCGATCAGGACGACATGTGCATCTGGGTCCACCCCACCGATCCCGCCCGCAGCACCATTATCACATCGGACAAAACCGCCGGACACCTGTTCGTCTACGGCCTCGACGGTTCCCTCATTCAGACCGTCGCAAACGTCGGGAAACCCGGCAACATCGATATCCGAAACGGATTTCCCCTCGGCGGGCGGGAAGTCTCCATCGTCGCCTTCAACGAGCGAAACGATCTCAAGGTGCACATCTACGCGGTTGACCCCGAAACCCGCACCATCGCCCGCGTGGACGATGACGCCATACAGACCGGCATGAACTACGGCCTGACCCTCTACCGCAGCCCCCGCGACGGGGCCTTCTACGCCATCACCGTCCCCAACGACACCGGCGGATTCGTTGAGCAATACCGGCTCGATGTAAGCGGGGACGGCGCCGTAAGCGGAACCAAAGTTCGCAGCTGGCCCATCACCGAAAGCGAGGGATGCGCCGCGGACGATCAAACCGGCACGCTCTATATCGGCGAGGAGAAAGTCGGTATCTGGCGCGTCGGCGCGGAACCGGCCGACCCCGCGCCCGGCGAACTGGTCCACCCCGTCGGCGCGCACGGCCTCACCGCCGACGTCGAGGGCCTCGCCCTCCTCAACGGAAAGGGCGACAACCGGTACCTCCTCGCCTCCAGCCAGGGCAGCAGCCGCTTCATGGTCTACCGGCTCGACGCGGAAAACTCTTTCGTGATGTCCTTCGCGGTCGAAGGCGCCACCGACACCGACGGCATCGACGTTTCGCCCGTCAATTTCGGCGGCCAGTTCCCCGGCGGCGTATTCACCCTCCACAACGGCGCCAAGGTCCCCTACCCCGTCCTCGTCTGCGACCTGCGCGGCCTCGGACTCCCCCTCGAATAATCCGCCTCAATAGCTGAAATTCGTCTCGGCATCATCCAGAAACGGCGCGTCCGCGTCCTTCTGGGTGATGACCGACGGCGCGATCGGCCACACGATTCCCACCTTCGGGCACGCATAATTCAACGCGCGTTCAAACGCCGGCGCATGGTGGCCCGTGCACTTGTAGTGCACCAGCGAATCGTCCTCCAGCGCCACAAACCCGTGCGCGAAACCCGCCGGAACCCAGAACGAAAGATGGTTCGCGGCGGATAGCTCAATGCCATGCCACTGGCCGAAGGTCGGCGATCCACGGCGCAGATCCACCGCCACGTCATACACCGACCCGTGTACGCACCGGACCAGCTTCCCCATCGCCTCCGGCGCAATCTGGTAGTGCATGCCGCGCAGCGTCCCCTTCCGCGAATGGCTCAGGTTATCCTGCACAAATTCCTCGCGAAACCCCGCCTCCGCCCACATCATCCGCGAATAGGATTCCGAAAAGTAGCCCCGATCATCGTGGAACACCCCCGTCTTCACCACAAGCAGGCCATCCAGCGGGGTCTTTTCAATCGTTACGGGCATGGGCATGGTCAATTTCTCTCCCGGTCGGTTGGAGGCCGATTCAGGCCGATTCGGAATACTGCTGCTTGTGCCGGTGAATGATCCAGATGTTCCGCGTGTAAATCGGCAGCGTCGTCGCAATACCAAGCGCGAAGATCCAGTCCCGCAACTGCACAAACGAAGCCAGCTGCAACACCGATGCTGCCACGCTCAGGTACCAGAAGGCAACTGGAATCACGCTCTCGCGCCGCCGCTCCGTCGTCACCCACTGCAATATGAACCGGCCCGCAAACAGCGCCTGCCCCGCAACCCCCACCCCGATCCAGAACCAGGTCCGCCCCGCGTCCAACTCAGGACTCGTGCGCGTGCTGTGCAACACATTGAACCACGTGAAAACAAGCAGCCCCGCCGCCACCACGATCGCGCCAAGCGCCAGACCATGCACAATCAACGAACGGCGGCGGCTCAGCGTCCCCCGCGCGCGCCACACGTGAATCAGGTTCCGCGCATAAATCAGCGTGTTGAAGCAATGCGAAAGCGTCCCCACCGCGGACTGCACGTACACGCCGTAGCCAAACAGCAACAACGACCCGGCGCTGCTCATGTACCAGAACCCGATCGGAACCACACTGCGCTTCAGGCGCTCCGACGTGTACCACTGCAAGTAGAAGCGCCCGTAAAAGATCAGCGCGGCGACCAGGCCAATGGCGTCGCCAAGCCCGAAACCCCAGTTTTGCAACAGGTTGTACACACTAAACCCCAGGAAGGAAACTCGGAGGGAAGCGCGCGCCAGCTGGCGCAGCCGCACGCTCAACCGATCATGCCACGTAATGAGGTCGGATGCAAGCACAGCCGACAGCCCCCCCCCCAGGGGAAGCCGCACACGGGAGCAAACCCAAACCTCCCGGTGAACGCGGGCATGTCCCGGCTATATCCGGATCGTGGAATCCGTCGTTCCGCACACGATGGCCCAAACTAGGAAAAACGGGGGGCCGCCTCGCGATAGGGGTCGGTGCCCCCTTGCATCCCGCCCGCGACCCTGCTAATATTTCCCCGGTGTACGCATATGGCTGCATCTGACGCAATAGGGTAGCCTGGCCAATGAACGAATCCGCCTTCTCGCCCCCCCGGGAAGGGCTTTTTTTTATCTGGACGCGGTTATGAGCGAAACAATGCCCCCGGAACAAGAAGCCACGGTTGTCATGGGTGAATCCGCCATGGCGGAGAATCTCTTGCGCATGGCGCACGAAATCGCCAACGACAATCCGGAACTGGAGGATCTCGCGCTGCTGGGCATCCTGCGGCGGGGGCGTCCGCTTGCCGACCGCCTGGCCGCGATAATCGGGAAGCTCACGGGGATCACGCCGCCCGTGGGATCGCTGGCGACCACCCTGTACCGCGACGACTTTCGCGGGGGGCTGGGGTCGCCGAAGGACAAGGGCAGCACGCACTTTGATTTCAACGTGGACGGGCGGACGATCCTGCTCGTGGACGACGTGCTGGCGGCGGGGCGGACGATCCGGGCGGCGATGGACGAGGTGATGGACTATGGTCGGCCGCGGCGTATCCAGCTGGCGTGCCTGGTGGATCGTGGCGGGCGCGAGCTGCCGATCCAGGCGGATTATCTGGGGTATTCCATGGCGACGGATCCGGGCGAGTGGGTTACGGCGCGCCTGGTGGAAATCGATGGCGAAGACCTGGTTCTGGTGACCCGGCGCGACGCCGGGGAAGAAGGAGCACGCTAGGTGGCGCCCGAATCGCGTGAGAAGACGTGGAGCCGGAAAGACCTCATCGGCATTGAAGGCCTGGAGCGGTGGGAAATTGAACTGATTCTGGATACGGCGCCGCAGTTTGTGGCGGTGTCGAAGCGCGAGAGCGGGATTAAGAAGGTGCCGCTGTTGCAGGGGCGGCTCGTGGTGAACTGGTTTTACGAGCCGAGCACCCGCACGCGGACGTCGTTTGAGCTGGCGGCGAAGCGGCTCACGGCCGACACGCTTTCGATTGCCGCGAGTTCGTCTTCTTCGGTGAAGGGGGAGACGCTGCACGACACGCTGGCGAATATCGAGGCGATGCACTCGGATGTGATTGTGTTGCGGCACAGCGCGGCGGGGGCGCCGCATATCCTGGCGGCGCGCCACGATTCGCACATCATCAACGCGGGCGACGGGCGCCACGAGCACCCGACGCAGGCGCTGCTGGATGCGTTCACGATCCGGGAGCACATCCGGAAGTTGCGGCGGGACCCGGAGGCGGGGCTGGACGGGGTGCGGGTGGCGATTATCGGCGATATCGAGCACAGCCGCGTGGCGCGGAGCAACATCATGTGCCTGAACCAGCTTGGCGCGCAGGTGGTGTTGTGCGGTCCGGCCACGCTGATGCCGGCGGCGATCGAGCGGATGGGGGTGGAGGTGACGCACAACCTGCGCGAGGCCATCGACGGCGCGGATGTGATCTATTCACTCCGCATCCAGCTGGAGCGCCAGCAGGACGGGCTGTTCCCGAGTTTGCGCGAGTATATTCGGCTTTTCCGGATCGATACGGCGGCGCTGGCGCATGCGAAGCCGGACGCGCTGGTTATGCACCCCGGGCCGATTAACCGGGACATCGAGTTGTCGACGTCGGTGGCGGATGGTCCGCGCAGCGTAATCCTGGAACAGGTGAGCAACGGGGTGGCGATTCGCATGGCGGCGATGCACCTGCTGGTGAACAGCGGCGGCCGGGACAGGCACTGAAGGGCGGATCGGCGGCGCGGGATGGGTTGCAGGGACTTGAGGCGCCCGATGGGCCATAGCGAGTAGCGTAACATTGCAGCACGAAAGAGCATTTCAGCCATGAGCACAGTTATTAAGAACGGGCACGTGATTGACCCGGCGAGCGGCCTTTCCGAGCGCCTTGATATCCTCTTTGAGGGGGCGACGATTACCCGGATTGGCAAGGATCTTAAGGGCGACGCCACGATTGACGCGGCGGGCTGCGTGGTGTGTCCGGGCCTGGTGGACATCCACGTGCACTTCCGGGAGCCGGGCTTCGAGTCGAAGGAGACCATCGAAACGGGGAGCCGGGCGGCGGCGCGGGGCGGCTTTACGACAGTGGTGACGATGGCGAACACGAATCCGACGATTGACAACGCGGGCATGGTGGAATTTGTCAACCGCCGCGCGCGGGAGACGGCGTGCATCAAGATCCGTCCGGCGGCCTGCGCCACAAAGGGAATGCAGGGCCGGGAAATCACGGAGATGGCGGAGCTGAAGGATGTGGGCGCGGTGGCGGTGACGGACGACGGCAAGGACATTCCGGACAGCGGCGTGATGCGGCGCGTGCTGGAGTATGCGAAGATGGTTGGGCTGCCGTACATGGCGCATTGCGAGGATCACGATCTTTCGAAGGGCGGCGCGATGAACGAGGGCTATACGTCAACGACGCTCGGCATTCCAGGCATCCCGAAGGCCTGCGAGGAGATTGCGATTGCGCGGAATATCCGGCTTGCGTGGATGACGGGGGCGCACCTGCATATCCAGCACGTGACCACGGCGGAGGGCATCGACACGATCCGCCACTACAAGCGGAAGGGCGTTCGGCTGACCTGCGAGGCGGCGCCGCACCACTGGGCGCTGACGGACGATGCGGTGCGGACGTTCAACACGAACGCGAAGATGAACCCGCCGCTCCGCGAGCAGATGGATTGCGAGGGCATTATCGCGGGCATTAAGGACGGGACCGTGGACTGCATCGCGACGGACCACGCGCCCCACACGGCCACGGAGAAGGCGCAGGAGTTCGCGGACGCGCCCTTCGGCATCATCGGGCTGGAGACGTCGCTCGCGCGAACCATCACGGACCTGGTGGGGCCGGGCCACATCAGCCTGGAGCGCGCCATCGAGCTTATGACCGTGGCGGGGTCGCGGATCTGCGATCTGGGCGCGGGCGAACTGAAGGAAGGCGGCGCCGCGGACATTTGCATTTTCGATCCGGAGGCCGAGTGGCTGGTCACCGAGCGCGAATTCGGTTCCCGGAGCAAAAACTCGCCGTTTGTCGGGGAGACGCTGAAGGGGCTCGTGAAATACACGATCTGCGACGGGAAGATCGTGTACCGGCGGGAAGCGTAGACTCCAGCCAGCTACCGCACCCGGAAGAGCACCGCATCCCCCACCGCCGCGACCTCCTCCAGCCATTCGCAGGCGCGCAGTTGGGCGACCGTGCCTGGATCGACCGGGTCCGTATCCGGGCAGAAGACGTAGCGCACGCACCACTCCGCCGCCTTTTCCCGCCGCCAGGCATCGGCGGTTTCCGGGCGGTAGAAATCCGCGACATCCGCCCGGATGCCCGTGACTACCCGCCGCGAGTAATCCAGCGTACCGATGCCATAAACGGTCGGGTTTCCACGCATCACCGCAAGGTCGCCCATGAGCGGGGCGCCCGTAGCCGGCGCCAGGACGACGCCTTCGCCGAGATGTACGAGGGCGTCCGCGTCCGCCTGGTTCATGTAGGGGTTTCGGGTCCAGGAGTAGTGGCGCTGGAGGGTGTGATAGCCCAGTGGGCCATGGCTGACCAGCCAGGTGACGAGGATGGAGAGGATGCCGCAGCAGAGGATGGCGAGTTGCATGCCGCGAAAGAAGCGCGGGCGGCGGGAAATGCCGCGTTCAATCGCCGCCGCGCCAAGGATCGCGAGGGGCACGCCGAGGACGATCACGAAACGGTCGGGGGTGAAGCGGAGAAACGAGCCCTGGCCCCAGGCGGAGAAGGACAGGCCGAAAAAGGCGAGGAGCCAGAGAGCGGCCCACGGCGGAACCTCTGGCGTGGCGTCGCCCCGCGCTCGATACCCGCCTTCGCACGCATGGTGCGGCGGCGCGTGGGGTTCCCGCGCCGTGAACGGCAGCCCTCCCGGCGGGAATGGGAATCGCTGGGACGGTGTCCCGATCCACCAGGCCGCCGCCAGGCCGATCGGTACGCCGAAAAGCAGGGCATAGTCGGACATAAGCACCGCCACCTGGAACTCGCCGGTGATGAGGAAATTGCCGTAATACGCCTGATAGCCCGCGTAGAGCAGCGCGAAGGCGGCGATGTAGGCGAACGCCGTCCAGCCCGCGTACCGGAGCCATCCGGGGGCCTGTTGAATCCCGCGGACCAGGGTGGTCGGGAGGATCATCCAGTAGAAGAAGGTTGCGCTGATGAAGGGCGAGAACCAGAGGGCGGTACGCTGGCTCCGCGCCACGCTCTCGACGAGCTGGGGGTTCCGGGAGACCATCCACAGCGCGGCCCCGCCGCCGATCATGACGCCTATGAAGGAGACGGCGATCCAGAGGCCGGACTGGCGGAAAGTCCAGTAACTCGCGGCGGGCCGGGCCGGTGGAGCGTCTGCGATCCCCGCCACGGACGCGCCCCCCGCGGCACAGCCAAGATGCAGGAAACCGGCGGCCCACAGCATGGGGCCCACCCGGAAATTTGCGAACGCGGTTGCCGCGAAAAGCGCCGAAGCGATAGCGAGATCGGCGCGGCGCCCGTATAGTATGCCGCGAGCAAGCGCGGCAAGGGCGAAAAATCCGAAGCCGAAAGCCAGCGTGTAGTACATTCGCGCGGCCATGAGCCAGGGCTGGAAACGCGGGCCATCGTTAAGCTCGTAGATGAAGTAACGCAGAAAATAGCGCCCGAACTCCGGGTGATCGTGGACGCCGAACGGCCACGTCAGCACGTACAGCAGCCCGCCGAGGCCGCCGCCCAGGCCAAAGAGCAGGAAGGCGCGGTTTGCGAGGCGCGGCACGGCGATGGCGAGAAAGCAATAGACCGCGTAAAGGTAGAACATGGCGCAGAGGCCGTTGGCGATTCCCGCCATGTGGAACGGCGGAATATGCAGCCGCGACCCGATTGCGCCGACGAGGCCGAACAGATGGTGGTGGGGGATGGCGTAGATCGCCGGATCGCCATCCGCGCCGGCATCGCCGCAAAGGGAGTAGGGCGAGTACCACGGCGGGCGGGCATAACGCATGCCCGTAAGGTAGTTGAAGGTATCCACGGTGTGGCCGCCCGTGAAAACCGCGCCAGCCGGCGGAAAATTGGCCACGAGCAGGTGCGACAATGGGTCAATCAGCCCGGCGCACAGGATTATCGCCAGGGCGAGGCGCGGCGGGCGCACAAAGAGCCGTCTCGGCCCCGGGTTCGCCTCGCTGTCGGCCGGCGCCATATCGCCGCCGCTACCGGCTGAATTGAAGGTCGGCGAAGTCGAGAATGCCCTTCCAGTAGGCCTGGTTCAGGGTGTGCTTCTCGTCCAGCCGGAACTGCATCAGGTTGCCGGTTTTTTCGGGATCCAGCGGCGCGGGGCCGAGGACCATGTCGTTTCCGGCGATGCCCGGGGCGCCCAAAAACTTCCAGACGGGGTCCGCCGCGCGGATGTTTTTCAGGGCGCTTTCGTAGTTGGCCCACGCGTCCTGGAGGCCGGCGGTGTCCAGCAGCGCGCGCGGCGCGACGAGGGCCACGAGCAGGTGCTGGTCGACCGGCAGCCGGTTTTCCCGGTGATCGAACCAGGTGAAGGCGTCGCAGAACCAGTGGGGGAAGACGCGGTTGATGCGCTCGACGGTTTCCTGGTCGTTGTTTCGGCTGAGGGCCATGCCACCGGTTCCGGACTGGTGCGGCACGACGAGGGCGACACGTTCGTCCAGGGCGGCGGTGAGGAGGGCGGTCTTCCCGCGGCGGGAGTGGCCGGTCACGCAGACGCGGTTGGCGTCGATGTCCGGGTCGGTGACGAGGTAGTCGATACAGCGGCGCAGCCCCCACGACCAGGCGGCGATGGTGCCCCAGGCGTGGTCGGGAGCCGCGACATTCTTGAAGGCGGCGTGGACGCCGTCCTCGAAGTCGTGTTTGTCGGGGTCGACATCGCTTTCGTGGAAGGTGGCGAAGGCGTAGCCCCGATCCAGCAGGTATTCCACGCACCAGAAGTCCTGCTTTGATCCGCGGCCCTCCTCGACGGTCTCCGGGCATTTTTCGTGACACCAGGCGTCGGGGTTGTGATGGATGGCGGGATCCGGGAGGACTTCGTAGTTGCCGCACTTGTTGATTGCGAGGAAGACCGGCACGGGGCCCTGGGCGCTGGCGGGGAGAAAGAGGGCCAGGTTGATCCGGGGTGCGCCGGGGGGCAGGCCCTCGAAGGCGATCGTCACCTGTTTCAGCCGGCCCTTGCCGTCGAGGATCGTGGTTTCGGGGGCGGTTTCCTCGAAGAGGAGCTTCGGGGCGGGCGGCGCGTAGCCGTAGACGTAGTGCTGGAAAAGGGCCTTGAGCTCCGGGCGGCGTTTCTGGACCCAGTCTTCCGGGGTTTCCACTTTCGAGCCGTCGAGCATGATGAAGGGGTCGGGGAGATCCGCGCGTTCGGGGAGGGCGTCAAACGCGGGGAAGTCCGATGCGGCGGGGAAAGCGGTTAGCAGCAGCGCGCCCGCGCAGATGCGGCGGGTGACGCGGGAGGATACGAGATGGGATATGCGCATGGGGGATTCCTTTCATCGGTCGCGATCCGGGGTGCGGCGGCGCGTGGAAACGCGCGCGGATCGGGCGAAGGGGCATTGTGGCAAAGGATCGCGGGCGGATCAAGGCAGGTGCGTCAGGGCAATCGCATCTAAACTCGATCTCGGAATATGGGCGTAAGACTTGAATCGATTTGGAACCTTGAATCAACGAAAGTGAGCGATTTGGAGCGCCGGCATCTCTGCCGGCAAGGTCCGGGATTCGCCGCAGGCGAAATGCCCGTCCTCCAACACGCGCCCTTTCTAACATGGAAGGTGCTTCATAGGGCGCTCGGCTGAAATTGGAAGTCTAAATGCGATCGCCCTGGCAGGTGCGTTGTGCGGGCGGGCCGGTGTACCATGGCGGATAACCTCAACGGCGCGGAGCGATGTTTTCGGATTTGGACACGGCGAGATCCCATACACCGGCGGTGATAGTGATGACGGAAGCGCTGCGCCGCCCGGCGACGCGGCGCCAGTGGTGGGCGGGGTGCGTGGCGGTGGCGGTCTGCGCGGTGGTCATTTTTTCGTTCAACGTGCCGCGCACGGGCTTTCACGGGGACGAGGCGGGGTGGATACCGGCCTCGCTCCGGGCGGCGGAGGCGTTTCTGGCGGGCGACTTCCGGCCTTCGTCTTGGACGGGCGAGGGGCTGAGCACGTACGGGAACATGAATCCGCCGGCGGGCAAGCTGATGATCGGGGTTCCGCTGATTCTCTGGCAGCGGGCCTTCTATCCCGCGGAGTCGGGCGCGGCGGTGTACCACTGGAACCAGTCCATCGAGAACAACATCATCCATGGCCGCGTGCCGCCGCTGCCGCTGCTGTACGCGGCGCGGAGCATCTGCGCGTTCTACGGCGCGTTGAACTGCGTGCTGGTGTTTGTGATGGCGACCTGGGCGCTCCGGTTCGAGATTGGGCTGATTGCGGCGGCGCTGACGATGTTGAACGGGACCTTCCTGAACCTGGCAACGAACGCGATGACCGACATGCCCTACCTCCTGGCGCTGCTGTGCGCGGGGCTGGCCCTTATGGCGTTGCTGGAAGCGCGAAAACCGCGGCGCGTTCTGTCGCTGGCGTTGCTGTGCGGGGTGTGCGCGGCGATCGCGTACTCGATCAAGGTGGCGGGGCTGGTGCTGATCGGGGCGTTGTTCCTGGCGGCGATGGTTTTGCGCCCGCGCGCCACGGCGCCGGGGATGCGGTGGCGTGTTGCGGCCGTGGCGGTATTCGGCGCCGCCGCCGTACTGCTTCCGCTGCTGATGAATCCATTTTTCTGGCCGGACCCGGCGCGGTGGGACGGCGCCGCGCTGCGGGAGGAGATCCAGCGCGTCCGGACCCCCGGCGCGGGCGAGGAATTGCCGGGCTGGGGCGAAATCTGGGCGGAGCTGGCGGTGGCGGGGCACGCGCGTCCGCTGGTGAGCGCCCATTACCCGCAGATCGCGAATCTGCTCAAGCCCCTGGAGATGCCGCTGCTGTTTTTTCGCTGGAAGACGCTGATGCGGAACCAGGCGCGGACGATTGTGGGGGAGGACAAAGGGCCGCCGGGGATTCCTGAGATACTGAACCGGGTGGCGTGGAGCCTGGCGACATTTCCGGGCGCGGCGCTGTTCCTGTTGGCGGGTTTGGGGGCATTGGTGTTCCGCGCGGTTCACGGTTGGGCGCGGGAGCCCGGATCGGCGGCGATCTACCCGCTGCTGGCCTTTCTGGTGAACCTTTTGTTTCTCATGCTGTTTCTCGTCCTCCCCTGGCCGCGTTATTATCTTGCCGCCATCGTCGCATCGAATATACTGGTAGCGGTGGGCCTTTTTCTTGCGGGGGGACTGGTGCGCGGGAAGGCCCGCGCGGTGTATACGTTTTTTCGCGAAGCGCTGCTGGAACCGGCCGCGGCGCCGGGCGAACCGTGAGAGGAGGTCCTTTGAGCCATGCCTGACGTGATAATGGTGGTGGACCGGGTGGAGGCGGTTCCGCGGCGCGAACTGCCCGCTGGTTTCTCGTACCGCGCCTACCGGGCGGGCGATCGCGAGACGTGGACGCGGATCCATGCGGAGACGCATTTCTACGATCCGCTGCCGCAGGCGCTGCACGCGCGGCAGTTCGGCGATGACGAAGACGCGCTGGCGGCGCGCCAGATCTTTGTGGTGAATGGCGACGGCCGGGCGGTGGCCACGGCGACGGCGTGGTTCAACGATCCGGCCCATGGCGTGCCCGGCGGGCGGGTGCATTGGGTGGCTGTTGTGCCGGCGGTGCAGCGCCGTGGTATCGCGTCGGCGTTGCTCGGGCGGGTGTGCGAACGTTTTGCGGAACTCGGCGATACAGCGGCGTATTTGACGACGGACGCGGGCAATAGCCGCGCGATTGCGCTGTACCAGGGCCTGGGCTTCCGGATCGCGGATGGTCCGGGCAGGATGGAGTGAACGGAAACCATGTGGCGCCTTCGGTTAGAAGCCTTCGTTCTTATCCTCGCGGGTCTCGCGCACACGGGCGGGGTGATCGCCGGGGAGGCTCCGGACTTCAATCGCGAGGTTCTGCCGATACTCTCCAACAACTGCTTTGCGTGCCACGGCCCCGATGCGCCGGCCCGGAAGGCGGGGCTGCGCCTGGATCTGGAGGAGGCCGCAAAGGGCGCGGGTAAGGATGGCGCGCGTCCCGTGGCGCCGGGGGATCCGTCCGCGAGCCTGATCCTGGAGCGGATGACCGCACCCGATCCCGACAAGCGGATGCCGCCGCCGGAAACCGGGAAGTCGCTTTCGGAAGCGGAAATCGAGACCGTGCGTCGGTGGATTGCGGCGGGCGCGCCGTGGCAGGCGCACTGGGCGTTCATCCCGCCCGCGCGGCCGGCGGTCCCGGAGGTTGCGCCCGCGGAATGGCCGCGGAATCCGGTCGATAACTTTGTGCTGGCGCGGCTGGCGGATGCGGGGATGACGCCGTCGCCCGAGGCCGATCGCCATACGCTTATCCGCCGCGCCTCGCTGGCGCTGACCGGCGTGCCGCCGACTCCCGAGGCGGTGGAGGCGTTTGTCCTCGACGCCGATCCGCATGCGTACGAGAGGCTGGTGGACCGGCTGCTGGCGTCGCCGCGTTACGGGGAGCATCTGGGCCGGTACTGGCTCGATCTGGCGCGGTACGCCGACACGAACGGGTACGCGGCGGACATCGAGCGCACGATGTGGCGATACCGGGACTGGGTGATCGCGGCGTTCAATCAGAACATGCCCTTCGACCAGTTCACGGTGGAGCAGCTTGCGGGGGACTTGCTCCCGGCGCCCACGCTGGAGCAGCGGATCGCGACGGGGTTCAGCCGGAACCATCCCATCATGATGGAGGGGGGCGCGATCTTCGAGGAATACCGCGTGATGAACGTGGTGGACCGGGTGGATACGACGGGCGCGGTGTGGCTCGGGCTTACGCTGAAATGCGCGCAGTGTCACGATCACAAGTACGATCCGATATCGCAGCGCGAGTTTTACGCGATGTACGCCTTCTTCAACAACATCACGGAGGAGGAGTCGCGGCTTTTCGGCACGGAGCTGGACGGCAATTCGATTCCCCGCATCCCAGCGCCGTTGCCGGAACAGTCCGCCGCGCGTGCGCGCCTGGAGGCGGCGATTGCGGCGGTGCGGGAGGAGAAGCTGCGGCCGGATCCGGCGCTGGACGCGGCGCAGGCGGCGTGGGAGGCGGAGGAACGCGCGGCGGCGGGAGCGCGCTGGACGCCGGTGGAGGTTTCACGGGAGACGCCGGAGGCGGGTGTGGCGGTTTTGACTGGGATTTTGGAGCAGGAAGGCGTCACGGCGGTGCGGCTTTCGGCGGGCGGGGATGCGGCTTCTCTGCGGATTGCGGAGGTGGAATTGGGCGTTGCGCCGGCGGATGGCGCGGGCGAGGCGGCGCCCGTGGCGCTGGCGGGGAGTGCGGCGATCGCGGGGGACGCGGCGCCGGCGCACGACGGCAGCCTGGAGACGGCCTGGGAAGGTGAAGCGCTGGTGCTTGCGGCGGGGGCGCCCATTGGTGCGGACGGTTCTTCTCTGCTTCGGGTTACGGTGCGCGGGGCCGCCGCGCAGGATGGCGTCCGGGTCGAGGTCAGCTCCGATCCCGGCTGGCTGCCCGCGGCGATGGGCCCCTGGCATGTGACCGGGCCGTATGTGGAGGCGACGGGGGACGCGGCGCTCGACACCGCGCACGTGGCGCCCGGCGGGATCGATCTGGACGCGCTCCGCCCGGACGGGACACCCGTCTGGGGGCGTCCCGAGGGGGAATTCGCCGACGGCAAGCCGCAGGGGCTTCCCGGGAAGACCTGCGCGACGTATCTCTACCGTACCATCAGCGCGCCGACGCCGCGAACGATGGATCTTGCGCTGGACAACCGCAACGCGGTCCGGCTCTGGGTTAATGGTCGGCTGGTTCTGGACAAGGCGGCCCAGCGCGGGGAGGTGGGGCCGCATCCGGCACCGGTGACGATAGAATTGCGCGCGGGCGAGAACGCGGTGCTGGCGAAGGTGGTGGATTACTATGATTTTAATGGGCACAGTTTCTTTTTCGCGCGCCGGGGCGAGGAACTCGGGCCAATGCCGCTGTTGGTGGCGCGCGCGCTGGCGCGGGGTCCCGAGGAACGAAGTGACGCGGAGAACGTGGCGCTGCGGACGTTTTACCGGAGCCGGCACTGGGACAGCTGGGCGGCGCTTCACGAGGAGGAACGCGACCAGGCCTGGGCGCTGTCGCGGCTGGACGCGCAGATTCCCACGACGATGGTCATGGAGGAGCGGAGCGAGCCGCGTCCGGCGCATGTGCTGGTGCGGGGCCTGTACGATCAGCCGGGGGAGGCTGTGGCGCCGGGCGTGCCCGCTGCGCTGCACGGGTGGCCCGAAGGGACCCCCGCGAACCGGCTGGGCTTTGCGCGGTGGGTTGTCGCGCCGGAGAATCCGCTGGCGGCGCGCGTGACGGTGAACCGGTTCTGGCAGCGCCTCTTCGGGGAGGGGCTGGTGCGGACGCCGGACGATTTTGGTTTGCAGGGCGATCGCCCGTCGCATCCGGAACTGCTCGACTGGCTTGCGGTGGAGTTTGTGACGTCTGGGTGGGACGTTCGGGCGATGCACCGGCTGCTTGCGACATCGGCGACGTTCCGGCAGTCGTCGCGGGTGCGCGGCGATGGGGCGGATCCGGACAACCGGCTTCTGGCGCGGGGTCCACGCTTCCGGCTGGATGCCGAGGTGATTCGGGACAGTGCGCTGGCGGCGAGCGGGTTGCTCGTGGAGCGTTTGGGTGGCCCGAGCGTGAAGCCGTATCAGCCGCCCGGTTTGTGGCGGGATGTGGCGTATGGCGGGGGCGGCCAGCGGTACACGGCCCAGGAGTTCATTCAGGATCACGGGGAGAAGCTGTACCGGCGCAGTCTCTACACATTCTGGAAGCGTGCGGCGGCTCCGCCGGGCATGCTGATTTTCGACGCGCCGAACCGGGATGTGTGCACGGCCCGCCGGAGCCGGAGCAACACGCCGTTGCAGGCGCTTGTGCTCATGAACGATGTGCAGTACGTGGAGGCGGCGCGGGAGGTGGCGCGGCGGGTGCTGGAGGAGGCGGGACCCGGGGCGGGCGAGCGCATTGAATACGCGTGTCGGGTGGTGTTCGGGCGTCCGCCGCGCCCGGTGGAGATGGCGGCGCTGCTGGCGCAGTATGAGACGGAGGCGGCGACGTATCGGGCGCGTCCGGATGCGGCGAAGGCGTTGTTGGGTGTGGGGGAGACAGTGGCGGGTGAGGGGTATGATCCGGCGGAGTTGGCGGCGTGGACGCTGGTGGCGAGCGCGTTGATGAATGCGGATGCGTTTGTGACGCAGTATTGAGGGAGGATTGGAGGGGTTGGCAGGTGGGGCGCGGGATCGAGCCGGTGTGGGCTACCCGGACCGGGACGGGCACGCGCCCTGGGGCTTTCGAATCGGACCGGGACGTACCCCCGCGATTTGGGTATTGTGGCTGGGTTTGGGTGTTGGGTTTGACGTGGGGTTTGTTTTGGGAGGTTTGGCTTCTTTGCGGCGGTACGTCCCTTTGCGGCAGTACGTCCCTCGGGGGGGATTATTGTTCGGGTGTGGCCGGGTCCGGGCGGCTGATGTCTGGGGGGCGGGTGAGTTCTTCGACGATGTCGTCGTAGCCGGCGGCCTGGGCCACCTGTATCGCGGTCTGGCCCTGGACGAGATGCCATACGCGGGCGCCGTGGTTGAGGAGGAGGCTTACGAGGTTCCTGTCGGCGCGGGCGACGGCCTGGAAAAGCGGGGTCTTTCCGTCGCTGGCGGTGGCGTTGACGTCGGCCCCGGCTTCGAGCAGCATTTCAGCGAGGGTGTAGAGGCCGGCGTTGATGGCCATGTGGAGGGGGGTGAGTTCGGCGGGCCCGCGCTGGAGCTGCACGCATTCGGGCCAGTGCTTGAGGACATTGCGCGCAAGTGCGAGGTCGTTGTACATGATAGCGCGAAAAATATCGGTCGCGCGTCCGCGATCGCCGCTTTCCAGGACTTCTCCACCGTCCACCGAAGTGAAATCGGCCACGGTATCCGCCCCATCGAGCAGGCCGGCGGTGGATAATGCGGCGAGCTGGGCTTCAACCTCCTGGAGCAGCATGACGATGCGGACGTGGCCGCGGTCGAGGGCAAATTCGCAGGCGGTGTTTCCCTCGCGCGAGCGGATCCGCACATCGGCGCCGTGGTTGACGAGGAGGCGCACGAGTTCGATGTTGCCGTTGCGCGCGGCGTACATGAGCGGGGTCATGCCGCGGCTGTTGGCCAGGTCGACCTGCGCGTTGAATTCGAGCAGGAGCTTGGCCATGTTGGCGTTGTCTTCGCGGACGGCGTGGAGCAGGGGTGTCCAGCGCTCGTGCCGGGTGCGGGCGTCCACGCAAAGCGGGCGTTCCTTGAGGATGGAGAGCGCCTTGGGCGGGTCGTCTTCCTTGACGGCCGTGAAGAGGGCGTGTCCGGCGGCCTGCTGATCGCGGAAAGAGTCGATAAACTCGACGATGGCGGGGCGGTCCTGCTGCTCGGCGTAGCCGCGCAGGTCGATTCCGGTGGGGTCGACCTGGTCGATTCGGGCGCCGCCTTCGAGGAGGGCCTTGACCATGGCCAAGTCGTCAAGATCGACAGCGTAGGCGATGGCGGCTTTGCCCTCGGTGCTCCGCGCGTGGACATCGGCCCCGTTCGCCAGGAGGATCTCGGCAATATCGAGGTGGCGCGCGCGCACGGCGATCAGGAGGGGCGTCCAGCGGCTGCTCTTGGAGTGGACGTTGACGCTGTGGGGGACCTGCGCCACGATTTCGCGGATGCGATCAATGTCGCCGCGGGCGACGACTTCGAGGATATCCATGCAGGCGGCGAGGCGTTTGACGCGTTTCTTGAGGTAGGCGGCGAGATCGGCGTGGCCTTCGCGCTCGGCGCACTGGACGGGGGTTTCCTTGTTGGCGAAGGGCGCGGTGACGTCGGCGCCGGCGTTCAGCAGGCGGCGCGCGATCGGCTGATTCCCGCGAAGGACGGCGATGCGGAGCGCGCACATGCCGTCGCGGTCGGTGTGGTGCACATCGGCGCCGCGCTCGATGATGCGCCGGACGAGTTCCTCGTCTTCCTGCTTCACCGCCATCATCAGGGCGCCGGCCCCTTCTCGTGGCGCGAGATTTACATCGACATGGTGGCTCAACAGGCGGTTGACGAGGTCGCGGTGGTCTTCGCGCAGCGCGATCATAAGCGCGGTCCAGCCCCGATTGTCCTGCTGGTTGACGTTGGCTCCGGCGGCGAGCAGGGCCTGGATCACGGGGACGTGGCCTTCGCGGGCGGCGATCAGGAGCGGCGTTTCGCGGTGGACCGTTTCGGGGTCCACGGGGAGGCCGAGGGAGAGGAGGTACTGGACGGTTTCGGCGTGGCCGTGCTGGGCGGCGGCGTAGAGCGGGGTCTCGCCCTGCGCGGTGGCGAGGCCGAGGTCCGCCCCGTGTTCCACGAGCTCCCGGAGGACGGCCGTGTCGCCCTGTCCCGCGGCGTAGATGGCGGCGGTGTAGCCGTGATCGTCGAAGGCGTTCGGATCGACGCCCTTTTTCAATTCGCGGAGGATCAGGGACTTGTGTTGGCGGGAGACCGCTTCGGCGATGGCGCTTGATGCGCGCGGGCCGCGCCGCCAGCCCCACAGCGCGAAGGCGGCGATGAGGGCGACGAACCCCCCAGCGGCGGCATAGTAGCGGGACGTGGTCGCACCGGCGCCTTTTTGCTGGTCCTGGATCATGTCGACCACGCGGGCGGCGCATTCCACCAGGCCGGGCGCCAGCGAGCCGATGTCCAGGTAGTCCGCCCGGATCCCGGCAAGAATACCGGGCGCGCGGCCGCGCGCGGCGGGCGTCCATCCCGGGCCGAGTGCGATTTCGATCTTGCCGGCGTCCGCGAAGAGTATTACGGCGACGGCCCGATCCCGATCCAGGCCACTGTCTTCCGCGAGCGCGGCCTGAAACGCGGCGAGGATCCGTTCCGCAAAGGCGTCGGGGGCGAGCCCGTCTCCACCGTAACCTTCGGGGGCGGGGACGGCGATAGCGTAGAGGGGCACGGCGTCAATGGCGCGGGCCTGGCGGGCGCTTTCTTCGAGGCGGGTCACGTGGTGGTCGCCGAGGAGGGAGGCGGGATTGTATACGTGCTCGTCGGGCCGGACCCAGTCCAGCGGGGCCTGTGCGGCGGCGTTCCAGGCGGACGCAAGCGCGAGCAGCAGTGTCAGGAGCTTCGTAACCATGCGGACCCTCGTGGGCGATCAGGGTATGGCGGCGGTTGCGCCAGCATGTAGAGTACCTTACACAATTCGCGGGAAAAAGGCGAGTTACGGTCTGGTTGTTTGCAGGGTCATCTCCAGGTAGGAGTACGCCAGCGTGTCCTCCCGGTCAATGCCGAGCGCATTGCCGAGGTGCTCCAGTTTCGCGTAGCCGCTGGCGTCCTCTTCCCCTTCGGCCAGGACAGCCTCGAATTCGAGGAAGTCGCCCAGGCCGGTAACGCGATCGAGATGGATGCGCACATTCTCCCACAGGTAGAGCGTGCGGGTTTTCTCGACGGTCGCCAGAACGCCGAGCGCCTCGCCGAATAATCCGGCTGCGGTGGGCGCTATGGGTTCCAGCAAGTAGTCGCAGCCCTTGGCCCCAGCGATGTCGGGACGCCGGTAGAAGATGAGTTCGGCGCGTCCGGGCGTTGCGGCGCGGAGTTTGAGGCGTCCCTCGGGAACGCGGAAGTAGGTGTCGACCTGGTGGATGTCGCCGTGGCATCGCGCGCCGATGGCTTCGCTGGCGGCGATGGCCGCGGCGCGATCGCGCAGGCGCGCCTTGAGCTCGATGTTTCGCATGGTTCTCCGCTCCCGGATCCACTATACCGCGCCGGAGGGCGGGCGTCACGCGTTGCGCCGGCATGAAAAACGCCGCCCGGCGCGCTGGGGCGCCGGGCGGCGGGGTGATTCATTCGAATCGGGAATCGGCTTACATCATGCCGCCCATGTCGTGGCCGCCGCCACCGCCGCCGGCCGGCGCTTCCTCGGGAAGCTCCGCGATCAGCACTTCGGTGGTGAGCAGGAGGCCGGCGATGCTCGCGGCGTTCTGCAGCGCGGTGCGCGTGACCTTGGTCGGGTCGATGACGCCGGCCTTCATGAGGTCTTCGTATTCGCCCGTGGCCGCGTTGTAGCCGACCGAGCCCTTCTTGGCCCGGACGTGCTGGACGACAGTCGCGCCCTCGTCGCCTGCGTTGTAGGCAAGCTGGCGGAGGGGCTCTTCAATGGCGCGGCGGACGATAGTCGCGCCGACGGCTTCGTCGCCGCTGAGCTTGAGGGTGTCCAGGACTTCCTGGCAGCGGATGAGGGCCACGCCGCCGCCGGGTACGATGCCCTCTTCGACGGCCGCGCGGGTCGCGTGGAGGGCGTCTTCGACGCGGGCCTTCTTTTCCTTCATTTCGATCTCGGTCGCGGCGCCGACGTTAATGACGGCCACGCCGCCCGCGAGTTTGGCCAGGCGCTCCTGGAGCTTCTCGCGGTCGTAGTCGGAGGTGGTGCCCTCGATCTGGCGGCGGATCAGGTTGATGCGGCCCATGATGTCCGCGCTGGAACCGGCGCCTTCGACGATGGTGGTGCTGTCCTTGTCGACGACGATTCGCTTTGCGCGGCCCAGATCGCTCAGGCCGATGCTTTCGAGGGAGCGGCCGAGGTCTTCGGAGAAGGCCAGCCCACCGGTGAGGATGGCGATGTCTTCGAGCATGGCTTTGCGGCGATCGCCGAAGCCCGGCGCCTTGACCGCGGCGGCCACGAAGGTGCCGCGAATCTTGTTGACCACGAGGGTCGCGAGCGCTTCGCCTTCGACGTCTTCGGCGATGATCAGGAGCGGTTTTCCGCTCTTGGCCACCTGCTCAAGCAGCGGGAGCAGATCCTTGAGATTGGAGATTTTCTTCTCGTGGATGAGGATGTAGCAGTCTTCGAGCACGCACTCCATCGTCTCCGTGTCGGTGACGAAGTAGGGGGAGAGGTATCCCTTGTCGAACTGCATGCCCTCGACGACTTCCAGGGTGGTCTCGATGCTCTTGGCCTCTTCCACCGTGATGGTGCCGTCGTTGCCGACCTTCTCCATGGCGTCGGCGATGATCTGGCCGATTTCCATGTCGGTGTTGGCGGAGATGGAGGCCACGCTGCGGATGACGTCTTTGTCGTTGCGGACCTGCTTGCTCAGGGTTGCCAGCTTCGCCACGATGGCCTCAACGGCCTTGTCAATGCCACGCTTGAGCTCCATGGGGTTGGCCCCGGCGGTCACGTTGCGCAGGCCTTCCCGGAAAATGGATTCCGCGAGGACGGTTGCCGTGGTGGTGCCGTCGCCGGCGACATCGGAGGTCTTCGAGGCGACTTCCTTCACCATCTGCGCGCCCATGTTCTCGTACTTATCTTCGAGCTCGATTTCCTTGGCGACGCTCACGCCGTCCTTCGTGACGGTCGGGGCGCCCCATTTTTTGTCGAGCACGACGTTGCGGCCCTTCGGGCCCAGCGTCGCCTTTACCGCCTTGCTCAGCTTGGTCACACCAGCGAGCACGCCGCGGCGGGCGGCTTCACCGAATTCAAGTTGCTTTGCCATAGTGCAACATCCTTCCTGCGTTGATTGTGGGGAACGCGATTACTCGATGACGGCGAGCACGTCGTCTTCGCGCATAATGAGGTGCTCGACGCCGTCGATTTTCACCTCCGTGCCCGCGTACTTGCCCATCAGGATCCGGTCACCCGCCTTGAGCTCCAGGGGCGTGCGCTTTCCGTTCTCATCGACCTTGCCGGGACCCACTTCCACGACCTTGCCCTCCTGGGGCTTTTCCTTGGCCGTGTCGGGGATAATGATGCCGCCACGGACGGTTTCGCTCGGCTCTTCGCGCTTGACCAGGATCCGGTCTGCCAGCGGACGTACTTTCATGGTCTGTCTCCTCTTTCGAAGTAGTGGTATCAGGCTACCGTTGTTACCGGCCCCGCCGTATAACGGGCGGGGCGAATTTGGAAATGGACTGGGCGGGTTGTTAGCACTCACCCTTGGAGAGTGATAATAACAACCCGCCCGCCCCCTTGTCAATACCCCCACCCCAGTGAAAGCGGGGCCAGGCCAATCACGATCGCGGGCGCGGCGCCGGAAAACGCTCTTCCGGCGATTGGATGGCGAGCGGGGCGCGGAGTATGCCGCCCGGAATACCGAACGGAGAATTTGAGACGCCAACCGGTCGTGGAGGCTTTGACGTTCAGCCTCGCGCCCGGCTGACACGCGGGATGGGTACGAGAACCCGGCCCGGATTACCCGCCAAGAGCTTGCTTAGTCAGCGCCATTCAGCACAAGCCATTGCCGAATAACGGGTTACGACAACACAGTTCAGCCTGGAGATCCACAATAAACACGCATTCACCCCAGGCTGCGCTGGCCCTTTGGCCCGAAAAAGTCTGGCGGCATACACACGGCATTCCAGTTTGCCGTCCCACAATTCGATTCTTCGTAATGCTTCAGCCCGCGGAGGTAGACCGCCCGCATATACGAAATGCCGTAACAGTTTAGCCGTCTGAAGCAAAGAAGATTCTCAACCACGAATGAACACAAATTCACACGAATAAGAGAGACTTTTGACCGGGTTTGAAGAGCCGTCTCGTCCTCCGTGGCCAATCGGGATTCTTGTTGCTCGGGCGCCTGGCTGCGGGCCTGGAAAAAGGCCGGCTTCATGAACGGAATCTCGGTTTCTTATTCGTGTCCATCCGCGGTTAAACTGCTACTCAACTTCAGATAGCCAAAGTGTTACCCGCTCTTCATTCGCGATTCGAATTTACACCGATCCTTCTCTATCCATGTCATCAGTGAAATCCGTGGCCACAAATCCTGATCGCGGCCCGCGGCTGCTTCCAATGCATTCGTGTGCATTGGTGTTCATTCGTGGTTAAGAATGCGCTCTCGATCATCCACCCGATCCATCTGCGAACCAGGAATCACCCTATGCGCTCTCTGCGTTCTCTGCGGTCAAAAACGTCGTCTC